>JBAYZM010000128.1:0-7188 GCA_041672515.1 Arcobacteraceae bacterium | reverse complement strand
TAAAAACAACGCAACGGCTAGCATATAAAACCAACCAAAATCTTGAGTGATATAGTGCAACGTATCAGAAAAGATTTCTCCTGCTAATGTGGGGTTGCTAATGGTTCCTACAACCAACAATACAATGACAACAACAGCAGGAATAAACACAGGGAAAAGTATTGTTGAGTTAGCTTGTTTAAGATTTTCTAAAGACATGAGTATCTCCTTTTTTTCATCTTAACAAAATAGAGATTAAATGGACAATTTCTCCAACAGTTTTTTATAAAAAATATCAAAATCTTTTAAATGTAATTGCGCTTCTCTTTGTTTTTTCCCCCACATAGGTTCTGGGAAAAAAGAGTCTTCTTTAAATCGTGCCATAATATGAAAATGAACATGAGGCAAATAATTCCCAAAAGAGGCGATATTGATTTTTTCAGGTTCAAAATACTCCAGCATCTCTTTTTCTATAATGTCCAAACATTGAAAGATTTCAAGTCGTGTTCTCATATCACACTGACTAAACTCTTTATAGGGATGTTGGGTAAAAAGTTTTAACCAAGGGATTTCACTGGGTTCAACGGCTATTTTGATAAACTCATTTTCATAGATTATTTTTTCATTCATATTGTTTCCTTTATAGCTTGTCAAAATCGACTTGTATCTCATCCATCTGGCTGGGTTTTAAATATTTGTGAGCATACTTTAGGTGTAATCCTTTTTTAACAAAAAATTTGATTAAGTCTTTGTCCAATTCATTGTCTTTTGCCATAAATGAAAGGATTTTCATACTTTGATTTAAGCTGTTGGCATCTTTATAAGGTCTGTCATGAGCTGTTAAAGCTTCAAAAATATCGGCAATGGCTAAAATTCTTGCCTCAAATGAGATTTCATCGCCTTTAAGATTAAACGGATACCCTCCACCGCAAATCTTTTCATGGTGACCGCCTGCAATTCTTGGAATTTCTTTGAGTTTTTTAGGAAAAGGGAGGGATTCAAGCATTTTAATTGAAATAAGTGAGTGATTGTTAATGATCAATCGCTCTTCATTGGTCAATGTTCCTTTTTTGATGGATAAGTTATAAATCTCATTGGGTGTTAGCAAAGGATGGGATTTTCCATTAATGGTGACACTTTTTTGTGCAATCTCTTCTATGCGTTGGATTTTAGCATCTTCCATAAATTCACCGCCCGTATTACATACTACGATAAAGTCAAAATCATCATTGAGTTGAGCAATTTCTTCTTGAAATTGTTCTTCTAAAGCCACTTGTGCTTCTCGGGTATTGCATAAGCTCATGGCTTTAAAAAAACTCAATTCTTTCTCTTTTTTTAAGAGTTCAAAACGCACTTCAACTTCGCTGATTCTGTCATGTATGGTTTGCAATTTTCGTGCTTTATCAACCACATATTCAGGCGTAGTAATTTTACCAATATCGTGCATCCAAGCGGCGGTTTTAATCTCTTTTTTTTCATCTTCGTTATAAAACTTATCTTTGTAAAACGTATCATCTTCGTTAATCGCATCCACAAACATCTCAGCAATTTCAGCCACACGACCAATATGCCCTCCGGTATAAGGGGATTTTTCATCAATGGCAGTGGCAATGGTTTTAATAAATGAGTTTAAAAGATTTTCCAAATCATCAATGAGTTCTCGGTTGGAAATGGAAATAGCCGCTTGTGAACCCATGGATAAAATTAATTTTTCATCTTCTGCTGTAAACTCAATCGTGTTACGGTGTTCATCTTGTTTGTTAAGCAGTTGTAAAACTCCAATCACATCGCCTTCATGATTGACCATGGGAACAACTAACATGGATTGGGTTTTGTATCCGGTATTTTTATCAAAATTTTTTGTGCCTTCAAAGTTAAAGCCTTGTTCGGTGTAAACATCTTTGATATTTATAAGTTTATTTTCCAAAGCACACAACGCAGCAACCATCTCTTTGTTGGGTTTATTGTCGATGTATAAAGGCAATTTTGGCCATGTGATTTTATCTTGTGTTCCTCCCATTTTAATGCCCAAAGAATCTGTTTGAACAACCGTGAAAACCAAACTTTGTTCGTCCACCAAATAGAGCGTTCCCGCATCGGCATTGGTGAAGTTTTTGGCAACAAGTAAGATTTTTTCCATTAATACATCAAAATTCTTTTCACTGGTTAAAGAGTATCCGATTTCAATCAAATCTTGTATCTCTTGTTTTTGTTTTGCTTCTTCGTTGATAATCGTTTGAGAGTTATCCAAAGTAAGAATATCACCGTCTTTTAAAATGGCTCCGTCGTTTAATAAAATATTGGCGTCTAAAATCTCTTTTTGAACCGTCTCATAAAAAGAGGGTTTAAGATGATTGATGTAAATCCTTACATCCTTTCGTTGCAACAATTCAAGCTGTTCTTTAAAAATTTTTGCCGTAAAATGCTTACTGTCTTGCGCCAATTTTTCAAAACTTGAGGGAAAAGAGATATCGAAAATGGCTGATTTGATTTTTTTATTTTGATTAATTTCTTCAAATAACGACGGACAAATAAAGGTATCCGATGAAAAAAGCAAGGCATGGTCATTTTTAGAAATAACATACCCACAACTTGAGGTGGTATGATTGTTTTTAACGGCTTTGAGTGAACAGTTCTCAAACTGAATCGTTTCTCCCAATGTAATTTCTTGAAATTTAATGGCATTAAACTTTTTATGAATCAGCTCAATCTCACTAAAGTCAGGCCAAATTTGCCAATTGAAAATAAATTTTTGAAGATGTTCTAATGTCTCTTTTAATCCATAAATAATAAGGGGAGTTTGACGTTGTGTAAAGTACGAATCAATTAAAAAGGGAATTTCAAAAATGTGGTCTAAGTGAGAGTGCGTAATAAAAATATGATCAATATATTGCGCTTTTTCTTTTAATGCACTTAGGATATTCCCTGCATCAATTAAGATATTCTCATCAACTTGTATGCAGGTGGAATTTTTATTGACACTCTTACTGCCATTAGCACCCAAAATCTTAATCGTGTTTTGCATAAAGTTCTCTCCCGAATGATTTGCAGTTATTCTATCCAAAAATGAATTAAATCTTATTGGAGTCATATTCAAGTTACTTTAAGCTAAATTTTATTATAATCCAACTCCATTTTTCAACCAATGAGGAATTTTTTACCAAATACTTGTGTGTTTTGTAAAGAGTTGGTGAGAGGCTTAAGTGTTTACTTGGCCTTAGGATTTAAGTGACCAGTTCACTTCAATTGTGCCTTTTACCTGTTGATTAATGACAATAAACACAAAGGAAAGCAACAATGAAAGTTAGAGCTTCAGTTAAGAAAATGTGTGACAAATGTAAGATTGTCAAAAGAAGAGGAATCGTAAGAGTAATCTGCGAAACTAAAAAACACAAACAAAGACAAGGATAAATAGAACATGGCAAGAATCGCAGGTGTTGATTTACCAAACAAAAAAAGAATGGAGTACGCTTTAACGTACATTTTCGGAATAGGTTTACATAACTCTAGATTAATTCTAAACGCTGTTGGAATTGATTACAACAAAAGAGCGCATGAATTAACAGAAGACGAAGCAGCAAATATCAGAAAAGAAATCCAAGAAAACTACCAAGTTGAGGGTGATTTACGAAAAAAAGTTGCAATGGATATTAAATCATTAATGGATTTAGGTTCATACAGAGGGTTAAGACATAGAAAAGGTTTACCTTGTAGAGGGCAAAAGACTAAAACTAACGCTCGAACTAGAAAAGGTAAAAAAAGAACTGTTGGTGCAGCAAGCAAATAAGGATAACTAAATGGCAAAAAGAAAAGTAACTAGAAAAAAAATAGTAAAAAAGAATATTGCTGATGGTATCGTACATATTGCGGCAACATTCAACAATACAATGGTAACAGTAACTGACAATGCAGGTAATGCAATTGCTTGGTCAAGTGCTGGTAACTTAGGGTTTAAAGGAAGTAAAAAATCTACTCCTTTTGCAGCACAACAAGCTGTTGAAGATGCAATGAAAAAAGCTATTGAACATGGTATCAAACACGTTGGTATTAAAGTTCAAGGACCAGGTTCAGGTAGAGATACTGCTGTTAAATCAATAGGTTCTATTGAAGGTATCACTGTGAAGTGGTTTAAGGATGTTACACCGTTACCACATAATGGTTGTAGACCTCCTAAGAGAAGAAGAGTGTAAGGAGTAGATTATGGCAAGATACAGAGGACCAGTAGAAAAAATCGAAAGAAGACTTGATGCAGATCTTGGACTTAAAGGTGAGAGAAGATTATCAGGTAAAAGTGCTTTAGAAAAAAGACCTTTCCCTCCAGGACAACATGGACAACGAAGAGCGAAAATCTCTGAATATGGTTTACAATTACGAGAGAAACAAAAAGCAAAATACCTTTATGGGGTTTCTGAAAAACAATTTAGAAAATATTTTCAAGAAGCAGCACGAAGAGAAGGAAATACAGGGGAAAACCTTGTTAAACTTATTGAACAAAGATTGGACAATGTTGTATTCAGAATGGGATTTGCTACAACAAGAGCAAATGCAAGACAATTCACAACACATGGTCACATCTTAGTTGATGGTAAAAAAGTGGATATTCCTTCTTTCTTAGTAAAGCCAGGTCAAAAAATTGAAATTAAAGAAAAATCTAAAACTAATCCACAAGTGGTTAGAGCATTAGAATTAACAAACCAAACTGGGATTGTTGATTGGGTTGATGTTGATAAAGATAAAGTTTTTGGTATTTTTACTCGAATTCCAACAAGAGAAGAAGTTGTTATTCCAGTTGAAGAAAGATTAATCGTAGAGTTATATTCTAAATAATAAGCATAAGGTAGCATATGAAGAAATTCGCAGAAACACCGTTTTTACCAACGGAAGTTGAGATAGAGGCTATTAGTGATACACAAGCAAAAGTAACAGCTTATCCATTTGAAAGTGGATTTGCTATTACTTTAGCGCATCCTTTAAGAAGACTTCTTCTTTCAAGTTCAGTTGGTTATGCGCCAATCGCGGTGAAAATTGAGGGTGCAAGTCATGAATTTGACTCATTAAGAGGTATGCTTGAAGATATTGCTATTTTTATTATTAATCTTAAAAACATTAGATTTAAAATCACAGGTGATGAAAGCCAAGTAATAGCTGAATACTCTTTTGATGGTCCAAAAGAGATCAAAGGAAGTGATTTAGCAAACTCTGATTTAGAGATTGTTAGTCCAGAAGCACACTTAGCGACAATTAATAGTGACTGTAATTTAACATTTTCTGTAATTATTCAAAAAGGGATTGGTTATACTCCTTCTGAAGATATTAGAGATATGATTGGTACAGATTATATTCCTATTGATGCATTTTTTACACCCGTTAAAAAAGTGGTTTACAGCATAGAAAAAATGTTAGTTGAGGATAATCCAAACTTTGAAAAAGCAGTTTTTGATATTTATACAAACGGACAAATTTCGCCTATTGATGCGTTTAAAGAGTCTGTTTCTGTAATGTATTCTCAAATGTCAGTATTTAACAAAGTATTTGATTTATCAGAAGTAACAGTGAGTGATAACGGTGAAGAACCTCTTGAATTAAAAGATTTAGTTGTAAAAATTGAAGATTTAAATTTAAGTGCTAGAAGTTTTAATTCTTTAGACAGATCAGGATTAAAGTTTTTAGGTGAGTTAGTACTTATGAGTGAAGTGGAAGTAAGAAATATCAAAAATCTTGGTAAAAAATCATTAGATGAGATTGCTGAAAAGTTAGAATCTCTTGGTTTCCCAATTGAAGATACCCTTCCAGAAAATATAGCTTCTGCGTTAAGAAGAAAGCTAGAACAGTTAAAAGCATAATAAAGGTTTAATATGAGACATAAGCACGGATATAGAAAGTTAAATAGAACTTCTTCTCATAGAAAAGCATTGTTAAAAAATTTAGCAATCGCTTTAATTGAAAGAGAAAAAATTGAAACTACAGTTCCAAAAGCAAAAGAATTAAAAAGATATATTGAAAGGTTAGTAACTACTTCAAGAAATGCTGATTTTAACACACACAGACAAGTGTTTGCAGCATTACAACATAAAGAAGCTACTAAAAAAATAATCAATGAGATTGCACCAAAGTATGTAGAAAGAAACGGTGGATATACTTCAATTATTAAAACAAGAATTAGAAAAGGTGATGCTACGCCTATGGCATACATCTCTTTTGTTTAATATTTGTTTTTAATTTAGAAAAGGTCGAAGCGTTTTGCTTCGACCTTTTTTTATTTAAAAAAATAATTTTTTGAAGTTTAGGCAATAAATAGTTTTAATGAAAGATATTGTATAATATTGCCTTGTTTAATATGCAAATGCAGGAGTAATCATTGATAACACTTAAAGAAGCACTGACTTTAAACAGCAGTGAAATTGAAAATTTAAGAAAAGAATTAAAAGAAAAAATCGCTTTAAATAAGCATTTAGGTGCTTATGTAGAACAACTCATCAATACAGAACTCAACGAAGCAAATGCCGGTATTCCTATTGCTATAAAAGATAATATAAATGTTAAAAACTGGGAAATTACGTGTGCGAGTAATATTTTAAAAGGCTATATTTCACCTTACAACGCAACGGTTATCAATAAACTCCAAGAAGCAGGACTCTCCCCTTTTGGTAAAACCAATATGGACGAACTTGCCATGGGAAGTTCAACAGAAACTTCATGTTATGGAAAAACATTAAACCCCGTAGATATAACAAAAGTGCCAGGAGGAAGCAGTGGTGGAAGTGCCGCTGCTGTTGCAGCAGGATTGGCTGTGGCTGCTTTAGGGACAGATACGGGTGGAAGTATACGACAACCAGCAGCCTATTGTGGTTGCGTGGGAATGAAACCAACGTACGGTCGTGTTTCACGGTATGGAATTGCTGCGTATTCTTCTTCTTTAGACCAAGTTGGACCCATTACTCAAAATGTGGAAGATGCTGCTATTTTATACGATATTATTTCAGGTCACGATGAAAAAGATTCCACTTCGTCTGAATTAGCCAATACTCCCGTTGCACCCAATCTTAATCCTAACAGAAAACTCACCATTGCTGTTATTGATAACTTTATTGATCAAGCCAGCGATGACATTAAAAAAGGTCATGAAGAAGCAATTATGGCACTTAAAGCTGCGGGTCATACGCTTATTCACAAAAATATGGTGGATACGTCTAAAATATTATCAAGCTA
>JBAYZM010000127.1:0-7230 GCA_041672515.1 Arcobacteraceae bacterium | reverse complement strand
TCCGTATGAAAGAGTTTCCATGATAGCCCACTATATGCGACAAGAAGGCATTTTAGGAAAAGTGATTGTTTTAGATGCCCAAGGCGCTACCTTTGGAAAAACAATTGCATTTAAAGAGTCTTGGGAAGGTGTCTATGGCGGACGAATTGAGCACATAGAACATACCAAAATTATGGACATTAATCCCACTAAAAAAACGATTACCTACAAAGAGTTTAAAGATGCCAACGACGCCATAGGCGTGGATAAAACCATTCCGTATGCCGTGTGCAACTTTATGCCTATAAATAAAGCTTCAAGTGTGATTGCTATGGCTGGGATTAAAACCAATACGGCAGGATTTGCACTTATGGAAGGGAGCAGTTTTCGCTCAATAAGCAACAAAAACATTTATGTCATCGGAGATTGTGTTGCGCATACTATTCCAGCAACTGCTCATACAGCTATTTGGAGTGCCAAAAGAGCTGCCAGTGAAATTGTGGCTCAATTAGGAGGAGCTGCTTTTAATTCAAAATCATATTTGCCTACTAAAGATGCCAATATAGACTACTCTTTAGTCAATGGAAATCCTCATGAAGCGCTTATGGTTACCCATGATTTTGAGATTAATCCAAGCAATGGAAACCTAACGAGTAAAGGCGAAATACCACGATCCAAAGATGGTTATGGCATGTATCGTTCAAAAGGATTAGCCAAATCAAGCGATGATTGGTTTAAAGAGATTAAAAATGAGTTGTTTTTGTAAAATCACAGTTGACTCTTGTTTAAGTAATTAATAACAGTTATCATCTTTAAATTAATGCAAATAATGCTACAATTTTGTAATATTTACTTAAGGATGAAAAATGACGACAGGTTCTGACTTTGGAAAGCTTCTATTAAGACTTATGGTGGGTTGCCTTATGCTTTTTCACGGCATTGCAAAAATAAATGGAGGAATTTCATTTATTGTTAGCAAAGTAACCCAAGAAGGTTTTCCTGAATTTTTAGCATACGGTGTTTATATTGGGGAAGTGATTGCTCCCATTTTATTAATCATTGGATTACAAACACGATTTGCTGGTTTTATTATTGTGCTTACAATGTCATTTGCAATTTACTTAGTTCATGCGGGTGATTTATTTGCAATCACACAAACAGGAGCTTGGGCGATTGAACTTCAAATGATTTATTTGTTGAGTGCTTTAGCCATTATGTTTTTGGGAGCAGGGAAACTCTCGTTTGATAAAGATTAAATTAAGTAGATGGTAAGTTGTAAGAAGTGAGTGGTGAAATTTTCATTCACTTCTTACTTTTTACTTCTCACCTATTTAAGAGGAACAACTCAACTGTAAATTGGACAATGCCATTGGCGTTGGTTTACTGTAATCTTCAAACTCTTTATGTTCATCAAAAGGATTTTGTGCAATGTCTAATAAAGCATCAACCAAAGTAAAATCTCCTTTGGTTGCTTTATCTATGGCATCTTGAAGCATATGATTTTTGATAATATATTTAGGATTAACCGTTTTCATAATGGCTTTGGCTTCTTCAAATGTTTTATTTTCACTCACTAACGCATCTTTATAGGCACTAAACCACTCTCGTAAACTTTGTGGGTACACGGCTAAATCCAAAATAGGTGAAAAATTGTCCAATGTTTCTAAGCCACTTAAGGTATAAAAGAAAACATTGTAATCCATTTTGGAAGACTCTAATGCCCCTAAAAGCTGTTTGATTAAATTTGAGTATGAGTTTGCACTGCTGTTAGAATCAAGCCCCAAACGTTTTGACATATGTTGCCAATACTCTTTTTTAAATGTAAACATAAAGGTGTTAAGATAATCCGTTAAATTGCCAAATCGGCAAATTTTTCCCAAACTGTTGGCCAATACTTCCAAATTCCATCGTGCCACATAGGGCTGATTGGCAAAGCTGTATCGCCCTTCATGATCGGTGTGATTACAAATGCACTCTGCTTGGAAATAATCCATAAATGCAAACGGCCCATAATCAATGGTAAGTCCAGCCATACTCATATTATCGGTATTCATCACGCCATGCATAAAACCATACGTTTGCCAAAGTGCCATGAGTTTTGCAGTGTTGCCCACGAGCTCAAAAAACATCTTCTCATATTTGGCATTATCCTTTTCCAAATGAGGATACGACTGACGGATGACATAATTGGATAATTGCATCAACTGTTCTTTGGCATCACTTTGTCGTGCAAAAAATTCAAATGTTCCAAAACGAATCCACGAAGGGGACATCCGCATCACCACAGCACCCGTTTCAACCTCTTCAAAACTTCGATACACTCCATGAGATGAACCAATAAGCGCTAAAGAGCGTGTCGTTGGAATACCCAAAGCATGCATGGCTTCACTTATAATATACTCTCGAATACTCGAACGCAATACTGCTCGTCCATCGCCTTGTCGTGAATAACGAGTAAGCCCTGAACCCTTGGTTTGCAAATGCCACCCATGTGTTTGCCCTAAATTAATTGCTCGTCCATCGCCTAATTGTGGCACAAAATAGCCAAACTGATGCCCTGCATACGCCATGGCATAAGGAATACTTCCTTTTAGAGTTTTTTCACCATTAATAAAGGCTACAAACTCCTCTTTTTGGGCTTCTTCATAATCCAGTTCTATTAAATCAAAGCCTTTTTTATTGTATGAAATAAGATGGGCATGGTTCAGTGGCGTTGCATTTAATTGCTGGTAAAATTTTTTATCAAATTCAAAATAATCGACGGTCAGTTCTAATTGTTCGAGTCTCATAATCGTTCTCTTTTTATTTTATTCATATTATACTGCGTAGATTTTAAGCATATTTTATTTTGTCCATTTAATCTTTTAAATTAATACTGTTTATTTTTCAGATACAATATAAATAAAAATGGAAAACACAGTTGAAAGCATACTTAAAGGTTACCCTTCTTTTACTCAAAAAAGATCAAGAACAATTAAGCAAAGTGATTGAACATTGTGAAAAGAGTTATGTCCTCACCCCTCATATCGTTTTTTGGGATGAACTCTCAACTTTTCTGGAAGAAGCCGAAAATAGTATTATTTTTCTTTTTTTAGATGAAAAAAATATTAAACAATTTTTAAAAAACAATGCCCATAAAAAAATCAATGTCGCTTTGCTTCCGCATGAAGATTCCCATCATGCACTTAAGCGTTATGGCATTCAAAAAGATATCACCAAAGCCTTTGATGATGGCATGAATCAAAGCTTACGGATTGAAGATGAGCTGCTTTCGTGCAATGAAGAGATTTCCTTTAAAAAAATATCCATTGGCAATGTTCAAAACCTAAGCAAAAATATTGAGCTCTCTTTATTTCAAACCATTAAAAACTTTATTAACAATGTACGCCAACTCAAATACCAAACCATTGAGCTTAAAACCCCAACCAAAAGCTTTAAAAAAGCGCTCAGCGGTATTTTAATTTTGGAAGATTACACCATTTACTCCACGTTAAATACGCAAGAATACATCTCTTTTCACGATGGCAAACTCAATGTCTTTTTAATTGCACCCTACAGTTTGATTTCGTATATCTATGATTTAATGATTATTTTTTTATATCATAGGTTTTCTATTGGAAGTTTACCAAAAGATATTGGCTTTATTGCCACACAAAGCTTAGAAATCTCAAGTGCTAAACCGTTTGATTTTAGCATTGATGATATTGTATTAAGTTCCCATCACATTGATATAAAAATCACACAAAGCCAACTTAGAATTCATTATGGGGAGGAGTTTAAAGCCATTCTTGAAAAAAAAACCACTCCCAATACCCAAGAGGTTATAGAGATTCAATCTTTGCCAAAAGGGGATATTGAAGAGTTGTTAGTCGATGGAAATATTCCTCTGTTTAGAAAAGTATGCGATGAAGATATTGCTGAAACACTGAGCAGTTTACAAGAGAGTTCTAAAACCACTTCTGTTTTTATTGTTTTAATTATTTTAAGTACACTTCTGGCCACCGTTGGACTCTTTCAAGACTCAACTCCCACGGTTATTGGGGCTATGATTTTAGCCCCTTTAATGGCTCCCATTATTTCTTTGGCGATGGGATTTACCCGCAATAACCAGCACATTGTAAGCAACAGCTTAAAAACGCTTGCCATTGGTATCATCACCGCATTAGCTTGTTCTGCATTAATTACCCTTATTTTACCGTTGGAGCTTATGACTTCGCAAATAAGTTCACGCATTCATCCCAATTTATTGGATTTATTTGTGGCCATTTTTTCAGGTATGGCAGGGGCGTATGCCAGTTCAAAAGAAGAGGTAGCAAAATCTCTTGCTGGTGTTGCGATTGCAGTGGCATTGGTTCCGCCACTTGCTGTTACGGGTATTGGTATTGGTTGGGGTGAACTAAACATAATATACGGCTCTTTTTTGCTTTTTTTAACCAACTTTTTTGGTATGATTTTAGCCGCTTCCATTACCTTTATTGTTTTAGGATTTGCCCCCATTCGTAAAGCAAAAAAAGGGTTGACCTACTCAACGGTTTTGCTCTTGATTGTCTCTATTCCTTTGGTGTTCTCTTTTTATTCTTTGGTACTTCAAAGCAACGATTATAAAAAGTTATCTCAAATAAAAACGCTTCAAATAGGCAAAAATATAGTCATTCTTAACGTTATGAACATCAAAACTTCAAACACAAAAAAAACCTCTTTGGACATTGAAGTCATATCAAGCCATTTTCTTAATCCTGCTCATTATGAATACATCAAACAACAAATCGAAGAGACCTTAAACAAAGAAGTTGAGTTAAATATCTCGCCTAAAATTCATATACAATAAAAGGAAAATAATGCACTTAAAACTGGTTTCATGGAATGTCAACGGTATTCGAGCCGTGGATAAAAAAGAGGCGTTAAAATGGGTCGATGAACATGCCATTGATATTTTAGCCCTGCAAGAGATTAAAGCGTTAAAAGAACAAATTCCTCCTACGATATTTACAACACCCTACTCTACCATGCAAGTCAGCTCTTCTGTACGTAAAGGACAATCGGGTACGGCACTTTTTTCACACTTAACTCCAAGCTATTTGAGTGAAACATGGGAAGTGGATATTTTAAAAGAAGGTCGAATCAATGAATTTCACTTTGAAAACATTGCCTTTTTTAATGTCTATTTTCCCAATGGTCAAAGTAATCCCGAGCGATTAGAGTACAAATTGGAATTTTATGAACGATTTTTAAAGCACATTAACGCATTGCGTCAAGAAGGAAAATCGATTATTGTGTGTGGCGATGTGAATACGGCGCATCATCCCATTGATTTAGCCCGACCCAAAGCCAATGAAGAGACTTCGGGCTTTTTACCCATTGAGCGATCATGGATGGACAGACTGCTTGAAAGTGGTTACATCGATACTTTTAGACACATCAATGGTAATGCTCCCCACCACTACAGTTGGTGGAGTTACAGAGCCAATGCCAGAGAAAACAATGTGGGCTGGAGAATCGACTATTTTTTTGTCAGCGATGATTTAAAAGAGAAAATTAAAAATGCCTATATCATGCCCCACATTCACGGAAGCGACCACTGCCCAGTTGTGCTTGAAATAGAACTTTAAAGCACTACCGAGGCTAAAAGTAATGCCCCTAAAATAAACATAACCAACGGTGAAACAATCTCTAAAATACGAGTGATTTTATGCGATTTTTCACTTAAGTTATGCGCACTCACTCCCAAAAAAGATGCCGCAAAAATAACCACTGCCATTCCTAAACTAATAAAAATTGAAGCCAAAAATACTGCCAAATAGGTTTTAAGTACAAACGCGTAAATAAATAAAATCACCGTCCCTGCACAAGGAATGAGCCCTGCGGTTAAGACAAAATACAAATCACTTTTTTTGTTGTTTGTTGAAGAACATCCACAACAGCCGCACGACTCTTTTTTAAATTTTTTAATCAACAAATACAAAGCCAACAGCATAATCAAAATAGCACTTAAAAAAGTCAGCCAATACACCGTGTCATTGACAAAGTTATTCAATACCGATTTGAGTATAAATACCGATACCAACACCAATATCAATGCGCCTATAATATGAATAAATGAACTGGCTAATGCCACCACAAAGGCTTTTATAAAACTGCTTTTATGCGAAGCAAAATAGGAAAATGCCAAAGCTTTTCCATGACCAGGACCAATTGCGTGCACCATTCCATAACCAAAAGCAATCAGCAATAAAACAAACAGTGCTGTTGTATCGCCTTGTTGTACTTTTTGTAAATTGGTTTTTACTTTTTGAGTAAATGAATCAAGCAAAGTTTCACTTTGTATTGGGCTTTGTTCTTCTTGTTGTATCTCTTTTGGGGGAGTTTCTTCAAGAGGCATTGTTTCTTCTGGCAATAAAGCTTGCGCATCAATCGTAAACACTACATTTTGCTTATCTGTAACTTCTTTTTGAATTGGCACTTTATGTTTAAAGACTAAAAATTGTTTGTTGAGCAATAAACTAAAATAATTTTCATCGTCGTTAACAAAAATATGGAGTTTATAGTTGGGTTGGATGGGTAAATTGAGCTCAACAGTGTAATGAAAAAACAGAGTGTCGTTGTGTATGAGTGTTTTATATTTTGCCGTTTGGTTATCTAAAAATTCTTTAGAATTGCTCTGTTTTGAATAGCTAATATGGGTCATAAAATTCTTGGGTTTGGCATAATCCACCAGTGCCGTTTGAATTAAATCCAGCTCATCGTAATCTATTTTTTTATTTAAATTGGTATCGTATATCTCTAAAAGTTGTTGAGTAAAAGCAGAAGAAAATTCCCATTTTAAATCGATGGATTTAATCGTTTCATTGCTTGAATTCACTTTCAAAGAGACCTGTGTAACAGGAGAAGTATATGCACACAAAGCACACGAAAAAAGCATGCTTTGCATAAAAAGAAGCCCTAAAAAAAAGCGAATAATCATTTTTGATGCGACTCCACAATCATTTTAGCTGCATGTCGTAGTGTTTCATCCCATTTTTCATCTAATGGACTTATGGCGACAACTTTTCCTTGAATAGTTGAAGCAATGACATTTGCACTCTTTTGTGAAAATTCCGGTGCGACAAACAAGGTTTTAATCGAATGTTCTTTGGCTTTTTCAATTAATTCAATCATTTGATTGGGTTTGGGTTCTTTTCCAGCAACTTCTACGGCAATTTGTTCCAAATCAAATCGTTGGGCAAAATATCCCCAAGAAGGGTGAAACACCAT
>JBAYZM010000126.1:0-7233 GCA_041672515.1 Arcobacteraceae bacterium | reverse complement strand
ATACCTAAAAAGTCATTTAGAAAAAATAATATGATTATTTTGGATCATATGTAAATATATCTCTGTTTTTGTACAAAATATATCCTGAACCTATAGCAAATAATGCTGTAGCGCTCCATATTACTAATGCTCCATATTCCATTACACTCTTCCTTTTTTTTAGGTTATTGTACATATTATACAAAAAGAGGATTAAAAAGTTATACCTCTTATAACTCTTTTTCTACATTATTTGCAATATCTTCCTCATACGCTTTTTTACCAAGAGCTAATGTCAAACCAATAAATGCAATGACTGCTAATATAAGATTTTCTACCAAGATAGACTCCTTTATCTGTTATTGCTTAGTTCAAATGATATAAAAATAGTCTCAATCATTTTTATCATCACAAATCTCTTTTGCTAAGGTTTTAAACTTTTGAAACTTTTGGTTTTCAATATAAAGCTTTAACCAACTTTGCACCCAAGAAGGGGTTGAAGAAGTGGTCCAATTATTACATGTAGAATATGGCACACTGCTTAATTGGCAAAATTGTTTAACATTTAAATTAGCTTCTTGTAATAATTCTTTAAATTTTTTATATTCCATAGGATGATTATATCTGATATGTATCTTAATAAGCAATTATGGTTTTGTTTTTAAACTCACTTAATAATTTTACATTATTAAGAATAACAATCCCAATCTTCTTGTTTCTTTTTTAGCATATATTCTTATAAATATTACATAAAAAAACTATTTTGCAATTATTTTTTGCTAAAATAATCACAGTTATTCAACAATTTATAAATATTAGGCATCATTTGAACTTACTACACACATCAGACTGGCATTTAGGTCAAAATTTTATGGGAAAAAGTAGAGTTGAAGAGCATGAAGCTTTTCTTTCTTGGCTTTTAGAAATTATTGAGAATAAACAAATAACCGTATTACTTGTATCTGGTGATATATTTGATACAGGAACTCCACCAAACTATGCACTTGAACTTTATTATAACTTTTTAAAACAGTTATCAACCATCAAAACTTTAAAAACAACCATTATAACAGCTGGAAATCATGACTCAGTCTCGACATTAAAAGCACCCAAACAACTTTTAGAAGTACTTAATGTACATGTTATTACAAGTGGTGAAGACGATGAAGATGTTGTCATTCCTATAAAAAATGGCATTGATATTGAAGCAATTATTTGCGCAGTTCCTTATCTTAGAGACAGTGTAATCAGACACTCATTAAGTGGTGAAACTGTAAGCCATAAAGAAAAACTTGCAAACAATGGCATAAAAGCTTTTTATGAAACATCATATCAAAAAGCCCTTACTTTAAAAGAGAATAAAAATATCCCAATTATTGCTATGGGACATCTAACAACCGTAGGAAGTCGTACAAGTGAAAGTGAAAGGGAAATCTATATTGGTGGAACACTTGATATTGGCGGGGATTATTTAGCTTCTATGTTTGATTATGTGGCATTAGGGCATTTACATATAAACCAAAAAGTTGGAAATGATTATGTACGATATTCTGGTTCTCCAATACCCCTTAGTTTTTCTGAATCAAAAAACAGTCAAAAAGTAAATTTAGTTACTTTTGAACAAAACAAAGCAGTAGTTGAAGAGTTGGAAGTTCCTCTTACAAGAAAACTCATAGTTATCAAAGGCAATTATGAGACTATAAAAAATGCCCTTACAAAAATGGAAGATAAAAACTCTTGGATAGAAGTTCATATATCTGATGATAATGCCATGTTTGCAAACAATGAAATCAGACAATTAGCTTCAAAACTTGAACTCATTTTACTTGCTGTAAAAATAGATAAAAGCGAAAAGCAGTTAAAAACAGAAGAGTTAAAAGTTATAAGTTTAGATGAATTAAGCGTTGAACAAGTGTTTGAAAAAAGATTGGAACTTGAAAGCTTAGAAGATAAAGAGTTTGAAAAAGAACTTTTAACCCACTTTAAACACATTGTTTCAAAGGTACAAAGCCTATGAAAATACTAAAAATTAAATCATTAAACATTAACTCACTCAAAGGTGAGTTTGAAATAGACTTTGAGAAGTTCTTAAAAGATGAATCTTTATTTGCTATAACTGGACCAACGGGAGCTGGAAAAAGTACCATTCTTGATGTTATAACATGTGCAATGTATGGAAGAACGGCAAGACTTACAAACCCCAATGAACTTATGAGCAGACACACAGGTGAGTGTTTATGCGAAGTAGAATTTGAAGTAAAAGGAAAAGTTTACAGAAGTTCTTGGAGTCAAAAAAGAGCTAGAAAAAGTGCCGATGGCGCTTTTCAAAGTGCAAAAATGGAGATCTGTGAGGCTGAATCTGGAAAAGTTTTAGAATCATATCTTTCAAAAGTACCCAAATATGTTGAAGATTTATCAGGATTAGATTTTGACAGATTTATTCAATCTATGATGTTGGCTCAAGGAAGCTTTGATGCCTTTTTGAAAGCCCGTGAAAATGAGCGTTCAACTTTGCTTGAAAAAATCACAGGAACTTATATCTATAAACAAATTTCTTGCGAGATATATGAAACATACAACACAAAGAAAAAAGATATAGAACTCGATGAAAACTCTTTAGGAACTATTGAACTGTTATCAAAAGAGAGTGTAGAAGAAAAAACATTGGTTTTAAACAGTTCAAAAACCAAAAAACTTGAACTTGATACAAAAGAAAATGAACTTAAAATTGTGGCTTCTTGGCTTGAAAACTTACAAAAATTGGAACTGGATAACAGTAAATATATTCAAGAGTTCGAGCAAATAAGTGTTGAAAAACAAAACAGAAAAGAAGATTTTATAAAACTTGATTTTGCCAATAAAGCTTTAAATGTACAGCCCATATATCAAGCTAAAAACTCTTTAGTGCAAATTATTAATCAAGATAAAGAAAAGCTAGAAAGACTTCAAAAAGAGCTTGAAGATTTGAAAACATTAATAGTGTTAAAAACAGATGAATCCGCAACAGCAAAAGAGGTGTGGGAAAAAGAGAAAATATTATTTGAACAAAACTCTAAAAAGCTTCAAGAAAAAAGAACACTTCAAACGCAAATAAACAGTAAAGAAGAAATAAAAAAAGAGAAAGATTTAAAAATTGCTTATCAAAAACAAGAGTTGGCAAATGTATTTAAAATAGACTTAACCGCTTTAATTCACGATGAAACGCTCATCAAACAAAACAACGATAAACAAATAAGTGCGATAGGTTTACTTAAAAAAGAGTTGGAAAATATTTTATCAGAGTTTAAAATAATAGAAGAAAAAACTTCTAATCTTAATATAAAAGAAGATGCAACAAGAGTAAGTTTTAAACAAATTGAAGCACTTGTGAAAGCCATAGATGAATATGAAAAAGTATCGCAAAATATTCAAAAAGAGCAAAATCAAATCAAAGAATTTGAAGAACAAATAAAAGTTCAAACCAGTACAAATGTTGAAAAGTCAAAGCTACTTTTACAAATAGAAGAGACTTTACAAACTTTAAAAGAGAAAAAAGAAAGAGAACTGCTGATTAAAAACTATGAGGAAGATAGAAAAAAACTTAAAGTTGCAGAAGAGTGTTTTTTATGTGGCTCAAAAGAGCATCCCTATATTAGCCACTCTTTAAATATAGATATTGATACAACGACTGCAAAAATAAAAGAGCAAGAGATTCTTTTATCCAATGAGCGAAATATTCTTAAACAAAATGAAATAAATCTGGCAAAATTAAGTTCCAAAGCGGAGTTATCTGTTTTGGAACTTCAAAAATTACACACTTCAAAAACAACCATTGAAGAGTTTTTTAAAAGTTGCCAGTTTGAAATAAAACCCGATTCAAAACTGTACTTAGAAGAGCAAAAACTGCAAGCTGAACAAAAGTTAAAAGAGCTTATAGGTTTAAGAGATACAAAAGATAAACTTTTTAAAATAAAAGAGAGTTTACAAAATGAACTCAATCAAAAAGAGCAAGAGCAACTAAAAACAAACAGTATAATTGATTCACTCAATGAACTTCACAAAGAACAAACCGTTTTAACTCAAGATATACAAACACTTCAAGCAAAAAGTAAAGCCATTTTAGATGTGGAAAATATTGAGAGTTTTGAAAAAAGCATAACAACAAAATTTAATGATTTAAGTGAAAAACAGACTGCTTTATCCAAAGATTTGGTCAACCTAAATTCAAAAGATGAATCACTTAATATTCAAACAAAAGAGTTACTACAAAAACAAACAACCGATAACGCAACTCTTGAAGAGTTAAAACAAAATTTCAATAAAGCCTTAGAAGAAAATAGTTTTACTTCAAAAGAGGAGTTTGAAAAAGCTCTTTTAGCAAAAGAACAAAGAGAAGAACTCTCTTTACTGTGTAAAGCAATAGAAGAAAAATATACTCAAATACAAACGCTAAAAATCGACACTGCTAAAAAACTAACCGAGCAAAAAGAGTTAAAGCTAACAGAGAAAGAACTTCAAAGTTTAAATGATGAATTAAAAGAGCTTCAAACAGCAATCGATGAACTTCAAAAATCAATTGGAAGTTTAGAAAAAGAGCTTGAAATCAATGCTCTGAACAACAAAAAACACGAAGATAAAATCAAAGAGTTGCAAAAGAAAAAAGAAGCCTTTAAAGTATGGATAAAACTAAATGAAATGGTAGGTTCCGCTTCGGGCGATAAGTTTGCCAAATTTGCTCAAGGTATCACCCTTGAGCAGTTAATCTATTTAGCCAATAAACATCTAAAAATCTTAAGCCCACGATATAAACTTCAAAGAAGTCTTGATTCAAATAAATTATTAGAAATAGAAATATGCGATGGTTTTCAAGGAGATGTAATAAGACCTGTAAGCACACTTTCAGGAGGTGAGAGTTTTATCGTAAGTCTCTCACTTGCCCTTGGACTTTCAGCCCTTGCAAGTCAAAAAATAAGTATTGACTCACTTTTCTTAGATGAAGGGTTTGGAACACTAGACAGTGATAGTTTGGAGTTGGCACTCAATGCACTAAATCAATTACAAAGTTCAGGAAAGATGGTCGGTGTGATTTCCCATGTGGAGGCACTAAAAGAGCGAATTCCATTGCAGATTAGGGTTATACCTAAGGGTGATGGGACGAGTGTTTTGAGTTTAAATTAGAAGGAGTTAAGGATGGAAGAGTTAATTAAAAAAATAGATTGGAAAAGCACTAAAGGAATAACTTTAATTACGGTAGTTGGCTTGCTGGTCTTTGGTATTATGTTTTTATCATTACCTCATGAGTATAAAAATGTAGCTTATTTACTCTTTATAGTAATTTTTGTAGTAATCATAAAAATTTTGGCTCCAAGTCAAACAATTACAATAGGAGAAGAATCAGAAGTTGAATCAGAAATTTCACAAACAAAAACAGATATTTCTTTAGGAAAACAAGATATAAACATTAAAAAGAAAGCAAAAGTTAAAGAAAAGGTAGAACAAAAGTGATATTTCAATCAATTTTTAATAAAGGAACGATATCTGGTACAATTAGGCAAACATTAAGTATTGCAATTTTTAGAAAATATGATCCAGAAATTTATATTGATAAAAAAATAGAAGAGATAACATTTAATGATGTATTCTATATTATAGATGAATTTCCTTCTGATATAAAAGCTATTATTCAACCAATTGCTATAACAATTAATTCAACTTTGACACCTAAAGATATTTTGAAGATTCAAAATGGTGATATATTTATCCCTAAAAATAGTGGGAAGGTTTTAATATCTAGAAAACTTTGGGAGGGTTGGTTGTTATTTCTTATCTATATGCAGTTACATAATGTTCAATTGGATACAGAAAATTATGGACTAAATACAGACAATATTAAAACTAAACTAAAAATTTTGTATGCTGATAGTGAAAATGATTTTTCAACAATCCTTCATCATTTAAAATGTACTGAAACATTTAAGTCAAGAAAAATTACACACTATATATTTACTAATCAAAGTGGAAAATTGCAACCTAATATATTGTCTCAAAATCAAATATCAAAAATTATTCCTGATATTACAGCTCCAAATACGATTACGGATGAAAAAGCTGGAAAAAAGAAATTTGGCTGTTTTCATTTAGAAGAATTAAATCAAAGAATTTCATCTAAGACGACAAGTGATGATTTAAATAAATTAATTAAAGATCAGATAATAGAGGTATTAGAAAATGCACATAGATAATATTACAGATAAAATTAACGGTGAATTACAAAATTATGTAAGAAATGGTTTAAAGTTATACATTTGTAAAGATGATAATTTTAATGTATATATATTTACTATAGTTTTAGATGAAGAAAGGCTCAATTGTAATTGGAAAAATATTCAAAATAAAGTTGCATTAGATTTTCAGTCAAATTTAGAAAAAGAAATAGAATTGTGGAATATTTATATTGTTTTTTTTATTGAAAATGAGATAAAGGAAAAAGAATTAAAATATAAAATTGAAAATGACCATTATTGTGCAAGAAAAATTTTGATAGACAATATTGGTGACATTAAAAACGATGAAGAAAAAATAAAATTACAAATTAGTAAGAAATTATTTGATTTAAAAATACCTCAACCAACTGTAGCTAAAAGTATTGATGCTCTAGAATCTGAAATAAATGTAATTGATCCAAGATTAACAAACTTAAATCAAATTAATAACTTAATTAAGCAATATAAGGACTAAGTAATGGGTACGAAGATTAAAAAAATCGAAATAGATGCATTCAGAGGATACAAAGAACATACTATATTTGATTTTACTAAACAAAATTCTGTTGCAGATTTAGTTGTACTTCATGCACCTAATGGTTTTGGTAAAACTTCATTTTTTGAAAGCGTTGAATGGTGCTTAAGTTCTAAGCTTATGAGAATTGAAAAAAACAAAATATTACAAGAATCAGAGGATAAAGATAGAGGTTTTACTTTAAAAAATAAAAATTCTATTAAAGAATTTGGAGAAGTAAAAATTACAACAGTTGATGAACAAATGGTGTATCGACAAACAGGAAAGTCTAGAGATTCTAAATATGGTTTTAAAGATTATGGATATCAAGGCCATGTAGAAAATCAATTTATTACAGATAATTTTGACATCACTTCACATTTATTAACTCAAGATGGTATGGATTCATTTTTAAGGTTTACAAATAACAAAGAAAAGTTTGATGCATTAACAAATTTCTGGAATAAAGGTGAAGAAACTAGTGAAAAATATAGGCAA
>JBAYZM010000125.1:0-7240 GCA_041672515.1 Arcobacteraceae bacterium | reverse complement strand
TGACAGAAAAATGATTAAACAAACCAAAGCCGATGTTGACAATGGGGCAAAAGTCTATACCCAACATTGTGTTTCATGCCATGGAGCCAATGGTGAAGGTATAAAAAATGAAGGAAAAGCCAATGGCTATGTTTATCCACCATTATGGGGAAATGACAGCTACAATAAAGGCGCTGGAATGTACAGACTACTTAAAGCGGCTGATTTTATTAAAAGCAATATGCCTTTAGGTGCAACCAAAGAAAACCCCATTTTAACTGATAAAGAAGCCTATGATGTAGCGGCATTTATGAATCAAGATTCGCATAAACGACCAGAAAAAGCCAATCGAACGGCGGATTTTCCAGATGATATTGTAAAAGCTCCCGATGTATATCGACCGGGAATGGAAACGATTGAACATCAAGTAGGACCATTTGGAAAAATTATAAAATAGCTTTTTTTGAGTGACAAGAGAAAAGTGACGAGTAACGTGTGAATACGTATTACTTGTCACTCGTTACTAGTAAAAAACTCTTTATCTCATTAAAATATCGCTCAATTCCCACAAAACTGTGATTGCCCTCTTCTTCGATATGCAAATTGGCATTGGGCAATTTATTGACGGCATCTTCATAATTTAAGAGTTCATCGCCTTTTTGCAATAACACCATAAAATTTTTTTCATTTTTAACATTTTTTACTTCTAAGTTTTTTAAAAATTCCAAATGTGAAGGAGTGACTTCAAAAGAAGATAAATCATAATAATTGGTCGCATAGCCTATTTTATCGAGTGTTTTATAAGGCGTTATGGCAGGGTTAATTAATACAGCTTTTAAATTGTATTTATTGGCTAAATAGATACTGTAAAATCCTCCCAAAGAAGACCCAACTAATCCTACTTTTTCGCCTTTTTGTTGCAATATTTCAATGAGTTGTTCAAGCGTATGAATGGCTAAATTTGGAACGTAACTCAATGAGGGTAAAATAATCTTATGGGCAAAATGCTCTTTAAGCAGTGTTGCTTTTCCCCCCACACCACTGCTTCCAAATCCGTGAATATACAGTATCAATTGCTGCTCCTTGTATTTTTTTGTAAAATAAGTGTTGCCAGTGCTGAAATCATAATACCTACAAACACAATGCTTTCGACGTGTTCATCATTGAGTATATAAAGCAAAATCGCTACAGCAATAGGGTTTAAGTAAATATACGACATCACTTTGGTTGGTCCTAAAATCACCGTTGTTTTTTGATACAAATACAACGTCATAATTGTTGTGCCTATGATTAAATAAAGCATATTATAAAGCAAATCACCTTGCAGTAAGTGCCAATTTAAAGGTTGATTTAAAAGTAACAGTGCAATTCCCAACCAAATACAACCACCCAAAAGAGTGCAAAAAACCATTACAAAAATATTGTCTTGTTTGTAAAAATATTTCAAACTGATACTGTAACAACACATACTAAAAGCCCCAATTAAAAAGATGTAATCTCCAAAATTCAAACTAAAATTTAAAAACAAGGCAACATTGGCTTTAAAAACAACCCAAAGTGTGCCAACGAGTCCAATAAGATAGACCAAAAATTTATTCAAACTGATTTTCTCTTTAAAGACAAAAAATGCCAACACCGCAGTAATAAGTGGCACAAGCGTATAGAGTGTGCCGGTATTTAAAACGGTGGTTGTTTTAAGCGATTCAAACAGTGCCATAAAATAAATGGAGTAAAAAAAGCTAATAACCATAGCTCGAGGAAGCGTTGCAACAATCTTTTGGCGTAAGTTTTTTTGCATCAAAATAAAAGGAGCTAATATCAGCAGTGAAAATAGAAATCGAAACAACGTTAACGAAAAGGGGTTAATGACTTTTGCCAAAGGCTGAGACGCAATAAAAGAACCTGCCACCAAAAAAGTAGCCAACAGCACATACAAATGGGCTTGAAGATGAGATATTTTAGACAAAATTTTCCTTTACTTTATTACGAATTCAAGCTAACTTTTGCCAAATAAATGCACGACTTATCCTCGTGCGAAGAGTAGTAACTCACCCATACAAAGCCATCATGTTGGATTAATCCTGCGTAACTGTTATCGCCACCTGAGGGAAGTCTGAGTCTCTCTTTGAGTGTATATTTTTGCGGGTTTATATAACACAAAGAGGTTCTGGCACTCTTTTTACCATACAATCGAACCGCAGCTAAAAAGCGTTTGGAGCTTAATGCAATCATTTTAGGACCTCCTATACCCACTTTTAAGTCACTCCATTGCCATTGTGTATAAGGGGGTTTTGAGACTCCTAACATCGCCGTACAACTTTCTCTGTCTCGACGTAAAAGGCAATATGCCTCACCATCTTCAAGAAAAAGCAACGACGTTTCATTGCCATAACTCTCAATATCGGGATAGACTTTATCTTTACGAATTTCCCACGTTTTACCCTCGTTTGAAGCATATAAACACCCATGTTTATCTCTTCCTGTATAGCCAAAACTGTAAGCCACTCCTTCATTCCACGTCACACTCCAACGCCATGTTCCTAAATCAGCCCCTGAAGTAAAAGCTTTGCTCCATTTTTTGCCATCATTTGAAAACCACGTAACCGACTGCAACGTGTAGCCACCAATGGGCTTTTCATATCGCACACCGCCATTGAGCATGAGTTCATTTAAAGGAGTAATAGAAAGTTTCGCATCACGAACATCGCCACCTTTGTACTTCATTAAAGCCACACTTCTCCACTTTTTAGCATCACGTGAGCGAATAATCCGAAGTTTACCATCATACGACATATGGTGTTTTGCCTCTCGAAAAGCACAATAAAAATACCCATCAAACCAAATGAGGTCGGTAAAAGCATTGTGAGGTGCTTTGTCCCAAATTTTATAGGCTTCTACTATGTGCATGGTGGTTTCCTTTATTTCTTTGTGCGGATTATAGCATTTATGAGGTTTGAAAGGGGTTTTGTGGAGAGGATTTTGTGTTGGTTATTTATTTATGATGAAGGTGTAGCCCCTAAGATTTTATGAATTGAGTTAAGAGAAGTTTAGAATCTTAGAAAATCAAATATGTCAATGTCCTTATCCCTTTGTTTCCAACATCTGAAAAGCCGAATGTTTATTTTTCTTTTCGGAAAAGAGTTGCAACTGTTTGAGTAAATAAATGTGCTAAATGCACATTTATTTATGAGTTTTGCGACTCAGAAAAGAAAAATAATAAGTGAGGGAACCCCAAGGGCTTTGAAGCTTCGTTGGTGGTTTTGCTTACTTTGTCCACACAAAGTAAGAGAGCGGAAACCTTTAGGTTTTCAAGAGAGGCATTTTTTAATCTTTTAATAATTTTATCATTCTTATTTGTAAATTAACAAAATATATGTTTTCCTATTTTTTAGAGGACATTAAAGTGGAGATTCAACCTCAGGGGTGTAAATACGGGGTGTAAATACTAAATACTAGTCTTCAAAAACAAATGAAGATTTTGAACCAATAAATGTACAATAATTTTTATAGTTGAACTCTTGTATTTTATCTTCAATAAGTGCAATTACTTCATCTTTATTATATTTATCTTCTTTTATTTCCAATTGATTTAAAATTTTATGAGTTTTTCCTGTACCAATTGCCATTCTATCTTCTTTTATTTCTAAATTGATTGTTGCTTCAATAATTAATATATGTGCTGTGTCTTTAAAAGTAAAATATACAGCTAGAATTAATATAAAATCTTTTACTTTTCGAGGAGCTGGGGATTCTAAAGTAGAAGTAAAATATAATGATTTGGACTCATCAGAAGATAAGAAAGAATAAAAAGATTTTGCTTGATTAATTGAGGACATCATAAAATTAATACTTATTAAAGATGAGGTATCAATTTGTAAATGTGCAAACAATTTTTCATACAGCAAAAAAGCATCATAAACTTCTTTTTTTATGTCTAATTTTGCATGAGGATTAAAATCTATTATAAAAGGTGTTGTAATGTTATTTTTAAAGAATATCTCGATTCCGATGTCACTATGTATGTTATCTTCAATAAGTTTAAAGAATTTCATATGCTGAGAAATGACTTTAAATTCATACTCTCTATCATAAAATAATTTTATTTTCCAATTTGATGCTTTATTTATATTGCTAAAATCTATTACTAGTTCTAAAATCTCATTATATAAAAGAAATACATCTTGAATTAAAGCGTGTGAACGTGAGTTGACATCAAGGATGATTGGTTTATCAAATTTATGTTTTTTGATATGCAGCTTGAATTTTTGTTCTGTTTGGTTCATATACATTTTAACAGCACCTAAAGATGGTAAAACATCTTTTGCAGGTAAAGCAATATTAAATCTTTTTTCCATAATAGAAGTTATTTTTACATCCATACCCTCTTGATTTATTAAATAATTTTGTATTAAATCTTCTCTTTTTTGTGGAGCTATTTCTATTTGCATTTCATAAGGAGCTTCATTATACCCCAATGTTTTTAACATTTTTTGTTTATTTAGAATATATTTTTCATGACCAGCATTGATATATTTTAGGATTTCATCTTTTAAAGCTTGTCCTGTTGCTTTTTTAAGTTTATGATGTTCAGAATATGAAATATCTATCGTTTGATGATTTAAGGGTTTTTTGTCTATTTCTGATTGTCGAACACGTTTAAGTATTTTTCCAATTATTTCTTGATCTATGTGAACCAAATACATTTCTTTTGGTGATATAGAAGATGATGTTTTTCTAAAATGCATAAAACAAACAAATGTTGGCATATATTCAATTGCTAATTTATGCATTGCAGAGAGCTTAATAGATAATTTACGTTGTGTCATAATATGAGTTGCTTTGACTTGTATTTTACATCGTACAGGTGCTTCTTGTTTATCTAATGAAATACAATTTTCTTTTGTCCATGGAAACTCGATATATGCATCCCAACCATTTTCATCTTTTGAGGGTTTTGTTAAAGTAAGACTTTCTTTTGAACACATTGCTTTAAAACTATCTTCACCTAAATCACCTAAGTTGTCTGAATCCATTGGAAACCTTATAAATTTTAAAATGTTAATTAACGGAATATATTACAAAAAAAATATAAATAGGTTAATTAACTCATTTGTTGTAAAAGAAATGATCTAAAAATTTACACCCCAGTTGAATCTCCACTTTAATGACCTCTAAAAGTTGGAAAATATATATTCTGTTAATTTACAAAAAATAGTAATGACAAAATCATCAAAAGATTAAAAAATACCTCTCTTGAAAACCTAAAGGTTTCCGCTTTCTTACTTTTTGGTCTCAAAAAAGTAAGCAAAAAAGACTGCTAAGTTGATGAAGGAGCAGACCCTAAGATTTTATGATTTAATTTCTGCGTTCAAAAACTCGTAAAAAATGTACATCTAGTACATTTTCTTACTCAAACAGTTTGAACTGTTCCCCGAAATAAAATCATAAAATCTTAGCTTCATCAAACGCAGGGGTAAATCCCTAGTATTCAAACTATCTTTTATAAATTGAGACAAGAAAAGTTCTGACCTTAGAAAATCAAATATGTCAATGTCATTATCCCCCTATTCCAACATCTACAGAAGCTGAGTGTTTGGTTTATCTTTTCGGATGTCAATCCTGCTTGCAGGCAAAAGAGTTGCAACTGTTTGAACATAGAAATATGCTGGGAGCATATTTCTATGTGAGTTTTGCGACTCAGAAAAGATAAACCAATAAGCGAAGGAACCCAAAGGGCTTCGCAGCCGTTGGTGGCTTTTTGTTACTTTTTACCACTAAAAAGTAAAAGGCGGAAACCTTCAGGTTTTTAAGAAAGGTATTAAATATTGACAACAAATACAATGCAAGAAAGCAAAAGGATTGATGTGTTACAATCGCGAATGAAAAACATAATACTCACTACATTAAACGCCAGATATTCTCACACCTCATTGGGTTTGCGATATTTATTGGCCAACTTAAAAGAACTCAAAAAAGAAGCGGAAATTTTAGAGTTTGTGATTAACTCTTCTGTTCAAACCATTGCCGAACAAATACTTGAAAAAAATCCCAAAATCATAGGCATTGCAGTGTATATTTGGAATGCTTTGGATGTGTGTGAACTGGTTAAAACCATTAAAAAAGTCTCCCCTCAAACCATTGTGGTTTTAGGAGGTCCAGAGGTGAGTTTTCAGCCTTTAAGAGTCAATTTTGATAGTGCCGATTATATCATTTGTGGTGAAGGCGAAGTGAGTTTTTATACGCTTTGCAGGGAACTTCTTGATGGAACGTGTCAACAACCAAGAACCATACACTCAGCCAAAGTCGATTTAGAAAATATTGTTTTACCCTACGAAGATTACAGTGATTTTGACATAAAAAATCGACACATTTATGTGGAAAATGCCCGAGGTTGCCCGTATGAGTGTGAGTTTTGCCTTTCATCCATCGATGAAAAAATGCGATACTTAGACATTGATGTTTTCTTAAATGAAATGGAAAAACTCTGGCAAAGAGGGGCTCGAAATTTTAAGTTTATTGACCGAACATTTAATATCAAAATTTCGTATGCCAAAGCCATTTTGAACTATTTTTTAAGTAAAGACGAAGAGTACTTTTTACACTTTGAAGTCATACCCGATAATTTTCCACAAGAGTTACGAGCCTTAATCAAAGAGTTTAAAAAGGGGTGTTTGCAACTTGAAGTAGGAATTCAAACTTTGAATTTAGATGTGGCAAAAGCAATTAAAAGACATCTCAATATTCCTAAAATTAAAGACAATCTGCAATTTTTATCACAAGAGACGCACGCTCACATGCACATCGATTTAATCATTGGGCTTCCCAGTGAAACGGTTGAGAGTTTTGGCAGAAATCTCAATGAACTCTACACCCTTTGCACAGGAGAAATCCAAGTGGGAATTTTAAAAAAACTCTCTGGTACTACTCTTGATAGACACGATAAAATCTATGGCATGGTCTATAATGACTCGCCCCCTTATGATATTTTGAAAAATGATTTAATCAGTTTTCCTTTGATGCAAGAACTCAAACGATTTGCTCGATTTTGGGATATTGTCTACAACAGCGGAAATTTTCAAAAAACAACCGCCCTTTTGTTTGAAGATGGAAAAGTATACGAGAACTTCTTTGATTTAAGCCAATGGTTGTACAAAAGAAGTGAATCAACTTACAAAATCTCACTGGATCGAATGGCACAATTTTTATTTGAATATATGTCAGCCAAACATGAAAAAGAGCTCATAGCCCATACCATTTTAGA
>JBAYZM010000124.1:0-7346 GCA_041672515.1 Arcobacteraceae bacterium | reverse complement strand
AACTAAACCAAGGAGTTTGTAAGTGAATATTTCAGAAATTTCCAATAATTTAGGCTTAGGTAAAACACCCTTAGCCCAAGATACAAATGCCGTTTCAGGTGATTCTTTTGCCAATATTTTAAAGAATGCCATTGGGGAAGTGAATCAAAGTCAAGTAAAGGCGTATGATGCTATGGAAGGTATTGCAACGGGGAAAGTTCCTAACTTACAAGAAGCAGTACAAAGAATTGAAGAAGCAGAATTGAGTTTAAAGTTAGCATTAGAAGTGAAAAATAAAGCGATTAATGCCTATAAAGAAATTATGAAAATGCAAGTATAAATAAGGATTTAGCATGGGTTTATTTGATGGATATAATGTAGCTGCTTCAGGAATGAACGCTCAACGAACACGAGTCAATGTAGTCAGTGCCAATATTGCCAATGCACAAACAACACACACCCTTGAAGGTGGTCCGTACAGAAAACAAAATGTTGTTTTTCAAGAGATATTGCTCAATCAACAAGAACCTAAGAAAAACGATATTTCAATATCAAATATGAATGAAAAGAATATCCGTCCCTTAAGTGGTGTAGGTGTTCGCGAAGTCATTAACGCAAAAGGTGAGCCGGTGATGAAATATGAGCCAAGCCATCCTGATGCCAACGAAGATGGATATGTTGCTTATCCGAATATCAACCCTGTAATTGAAATGGTTGATTTACTCGAAGCTACAAAATCGTACGAGGCAAATGTGTCCGCGTTTACAGCGCATAAAACCATGGATACACAAACACTGGACATTTTAAAAGGCTAGAAAATGACTAAAGAGGCAGGGTTTTTAGAAACCATTGTAAAAGATACAAAAAATATTAATATCAGTGTGGGAACTTCAAATAAAGATGAAGTTAAAACCGTGCCTTCTTTATTTGATAGTATGTTGAGCAATGTCAATAGCTCAACGTCTACACAAGAAAGTGAAGTAACTAATGAAAAAGTTGCTTCTTTTGAAACAACTAAAACAGCCAATAATAATTCAAGTAACGTATTGTCGGTTTCTCCTTTAAAAAATACCGATACAAAAGTAACTGACAGTGAAATAACACAAACTAAAAACAGTTCGTCTGTTGTTTCGTTGTTGGATAAATTAGTTCAAGAAGCCTCTTTACAAATTCAAGATGAGAACACTCAAACTATTGCTCAAAGTGATGCGGTTCAAGCAGTAACAACAACCCCCACTGCTGCAAGTGAAGCAAAAAGTACAGAGACTTTGCTTCCTCAAACTGCGCAAGAAACGGTTCCTAAAAAAGAGAGCAGTTCAAATGAAATACCTCAAAAGATTTTAACTAATACGGAAAAACTTACAAATGAAGCCAATTCGGCTTCATTGTTAGACAGATTACTACAAGAAGCTAATGTTCAGATTCAAAATGACACGGCAAGTGGTATCCTTGAAACCGCAAACGATGAAATTTTAGTACCTAAAGAGATAACTCAACCCAATGTTATTAAACCATTGGTAGGGCAAGAGGGTGTGATTGTAACGCCAGTAGACGGCGCTGAGATACAAAATGGTGAAACAAAAGTACAAAACAGTGAAACTTCTGCTTCACTTTTGGACAAATTGGTTAAAGAAGTGAATGTTCAAATTCAAAATGAGAGCGTAAAAACGGTTAATGCCAATGAGGTTGAAGTCGTTACAACCACACAAATAAAAGAAGTTGAGACCAAAGAAGTTGTCAAAGTACAAGAACAAAAAGTGGTTGTAGAAATCAAAGAGTTGAAAAATCAAGAGACGTTGCAAAACACGCTGGATGGAACAAAGAATTCTAAAGAGACTGTAACATTGGTTCAAACGAAAACAGAAACAACTCCGGTTTTAAACAGTGCAAATGACAAAGTTGCACAAGAGTTGGCAAAAGTGACTGAAACATTAAATGAAAAAACAAGCTTAACTAAAGAGCAGCTAGACAATGTTAAACCTCAAGCTCAAACCAGTGGTGCCAACAATGAAAAAGAAGCCCACAAATCATTATTGGACAAATTATTGGATGAAACCAAAGCAACTATAAAAGCCACGCAAGAAACTGCTGAAATAAAAACATCTTCACCAGCCGTTACTGCAACTAAAATGGCTACGGAACCGATTTTAACCAATATTTATTTGAGTTCATTAAATAAAGCCTCGCAAGATGCTTTTTTAGAAAAAAATCAAGAAGTTAAAACATTAGTTGCCAATGCTTCAAGTGTGAAAGATGTTCAAAAAGGGGCAGATTTACTCAATTTAGGTTTGCAAAGCAGTGAAGTTATTGTACAAGAAGAGGAGTTCAAACAAAATGTTAAGAATGAATTTTTAAGTAAGTTATCGATAAATCGAGATATTATTAAACACGATATTACCAAAATGAGTGAAGAGATTGTGGCTCAAAGTAAAACTCTTAAAAATGAAGCAACCGCTGCTAGCACAACAAATTTGTTGGCTTCTAAAAATCTTCCTGAGGTGGAAGTTAATGTCTCGGCTGCCAATGCGTATACGATTGAAAATAGAATTATTGGAGCACGTCAACAAATGGGCTCAATGATGTCTGATTTGGCTCGAAATATGTATTTAAACTATAAGCCTCCCGTTACGGCATTTAGAATGAATTTAAATCCTGGCAATTTAGGTTCAATTGCGGTTTTGATTAAAAATGACAAAGAGAGTGGTTTGAGCATCAGTTTAAATATGAGCAATGTGGCAACACTGGATTCGATTGTGGACAATCAAGGGGCATTACGAGCTGCTTTAGCTAAAAACTTTAATACCAATGCCAATATTAATTTAGAGTTTAATATGCAAGATGGAAAACAAGAAGGCAGCGGGAATCAACAAAACAAAAAACAGCAGCAAAATCATCAAGCAACCAATGATATTTTAGAATCTTTAAGTAATCAAAACGAATCTAACAAAGTTACCAATTATATGTAATGGAAAGTTTATTATCTCTTTTAGATGAGAATTTTCTCTATTCCTTTTTATTGCTATTGGCGCGTATTGTTGCTTTCGTAGCATTTATGCCGGTTTTCTCACATACGGCAGTTCCTGCTACCATTAGAATAGCACTGGCATTTTATTTTACAGTGTTTATCTATCCTTTTATTAATGTGCAAAATACCATTACTCAAGATATGTTTATTGAAGCATTGATCAGTGAAATTACGTTAGGCTTAATTGCCTCATTTCTTATGAATATTGTTTTTTCAGCCATTAAAATCATTGGGGATTTTGTGGGATATGCTACGGGATTATCCATGGTCAGTATGTTTGACCCCAGTACTGGTTCAAGTGAAGGAATTATCAGTCGATTTTTATATGTCATTGCCATTTTGATATTTTTTGAAACAGGCATGTATGAAATCACTATTTTAATGTTGGCAAAAAGTTTTGATATGGTGCAATTGGGGGCTTTTAATATTTTTGCTTTTGATGGAATTCAAATCGCGATTGATGAAATTAAACGAATGTTTGCATTTGCTTTTTCTTTTGCTTTTCCCCTTTTCTTTATTGCGTTTATTACGGATGTCTATTATGGATATGGAACCAAATCAATGCCCGCTTTTTCTCCTTTTATTATTACGTTTCAAATTAAATTCTTGCTGATTTTTCTTTTTATGATGTTTGGATTTGAAATATTTGTAGAAAATTTCAAAGAGTATTTTATAAGCAAGTTTAGCTAGTATTTTAACTAAATAACCTATAATAGCAATTATATGATTTTTTAGAGTGTAGGAAACGCAATGGCTGATGACGAAGACAAAACGGAAGAACCCACCTCCAAGAGAATTGAAGATGCCAAGGCCGATGGGAATGTTCCTAAATCAGCTGAAGTAGTTGGTGCTACAAATCTTTTTTTTGGTACGGTCTATTTACTATTTCTTTTTTCCTACTCATTTGTAGAAATTAAAAAAATGATGTATTTTGTTTTTAGTTTTATTGGCAGTGACATGGATGGTCCTATTTTTTATACGATTACAAGTACTGTTGTTAGTACCATGTTTTATGCGTTAGCTCCCATTTTTATTTTGGTTATTGTATTGACCCTTGTTTCCAATTGGGCACAGTTTGGTATGGTTGCCACACCTTTAAAGTTTGATTTGAATAAATTGAAGTTTTTTTCAGGATTGAAAAATCTTTTTACTCTGAAAAAATTGATTGAAGCTTTTAAATTGCTGTTCAAATTGTTTATAATTTTTGTGGTAATGGTGATTTTATTTTTACTCACGGGTGACTCTTTTTTAGCGATGATGGACAAAGAACTCAATGCTGCGATGGATGAAATGCATGTATTGTTAATCTATTTTGTTTTTACGATACTTACTATTATAATAATTTTTGCTATAATTGATTTCTTCTTCACACGACATTATTATTTTAAGTCGTTACGAATGAGTAAACAAGATATAAAAGATGAATATAAAAACATGGAAGGGGATCCTCGAGTTAAAGCTCGAATTCGTTCTATCCAAATGCAAATGTTCAGAAAAAGAATGATGGCAAATGTTCCTAATGCCGATGTGGTTATTACGAATCCCACGCATTATGCTGTGGCATTAAAATATGATCAAACCAAAAATTCTGCACCCGTCGTTGTTGGAAAAGGGGTGGATTTTATTGCATTAAAAATCAGAGAAATTGCAAGAGAAAATAATATTCCAATTATAGAAAACCCTTCATTGGCACGGGCATTGCATGCTCAAATAGAAGTTGACCAGCAAATCCCAGAAGAGTTTTATAAAGCCATTGCAGAAATTTTCTCATATGTGTATGAATTAAAAAATAAAAGGTAAGTCACTTGAAAATCATCCTACTGCTTTTGTCTGTATCTTTGTTCCTTGTGGCTAAACAGGATTTTTATTACAGTTTTATTGATTCCAATTCAAAGCAAATCAGCCAAGAAGATAAAGATGTCATTATTGATGGATTTACGACATTAGAGATGATAAAGAGAATTTCAAGAAATGGCAATATTGACGAAGCGTACGAACGATTAAAAAGTTTCAAAAAAAGAACCGATGTTGAACTTTTGCGTTCAGATATTATTGTCTTAGAAAGCGAATTGCTTTTGAAGAAAAACTTAAAGCGGATGATTTTAGAAGGGGAACAACTTTTAGAAGCGGCTATTAACAGCTCGTACATCAATGAAGATGATTTGCCCAAAGCCTATATGATTTTAATAGAGTTAAAACTGGCTTTAAATAAAACCGATGATGCTCGATATTTTATTGACACCATTACGAATAATTTTAATACCGATATTGTGAAGGCGTATGGTGGAATATATTTAGCAAAATTGCATGTGCATCAAAGTGAATATAAAAAAGCCATAAAAGTGTTGTATGAAATTCTTACAAAAACCACCAATATCGATGTTGCAACGGTGGTTGCCGATGAGTTGTTTGATGTTTATTTATTGGATAATCAAAGAGACGAAGCTTACAAATTGGCGCAACAAGTTATTGAGCGAAATATTGATTATTATGCCAATGACAGTTATTTGGCAATGTTAAAAGTTGATAAACTGGTTAAAAATGGAATGCCAGAACTCGCTGCTGCCATTTTAGAAGAGTTGTTAAAAACAACCAAAAATAGTGAAGCCATTGAAGAGTTCAAGTTTCAATTAGCAGAAGCCTATATGGAAATGTATGAGGGCAAAATGGATATTTTGTATAAAGCCAAAGAGTTATACCAAGATGTTTTAAACGACTATCCCAAAGGTGAAAATGCTAAAATAGCGAAAATGATTATTGATGAGATTTTAATGCGTGAGGGAAAAATTGAACCAGCGGTTATTAATTCTAAATATGCTGATTCTCAATCTATGCAACAAAAAGTGTTATTGCAAGAGATTTTAAATCATATTAAAAAAGAAGATTATGAATATATTTTAAAATCAGAGCGGGTCTATAAAAAAATATCCGATACGATTTTTAAGCGTTTTGGTTATGAAAATTTAGAGACGTTGTTTGATGAAGTCCGATTGTTGATTATCAAACAATACTTACTGAATTCTAAATGCAATGAATTGGATAAAGCATTGGCAAAATCACGAAAAGAAGCCTTGGTTAAAGTCATAGAAGATGACTATTTACAATATGCCTATTTTGAGTGTTTGTTAGAGTATCCTAAAGAAGAAGGGTATACTCTCACCAAAGAAGCGTTATTTAATTCAAGAGATGCCAAAACCTACTTATATTTAGAACGATTGGCATATAAACTCAATAAGTACAATGAAGCATTGGATTTTTCAGAAAAAATTGTGATGCTCAAAGATTCAAAAATTTTAGAAGAAGAGTTTTTAATTCGATTTCAAATCATTAATAGTATGAAAAGTGAGTTGACCATGAAAAGGTATTTTAATTATGCCAACACTAATCCTGCGTTAATTACAGCCAACGAAAACAAACCCATGATAATAGATTTTTACTACCAATACTATTTTTATTTATTAAAAGAGAATAAACTTCAAGAGGCTAAAATCGTTTTAAATAAATTGTATGAAAAACAAAAAGAGTATCAAGCTTATATCTATTCTCCTTCTGTTGAGATGGAGTTAGGAAAATTGGCTAAAAATGATAAAAAATATGAAGAAGCCATCAACTATTTTGAAGAGAGTATTCGTAATACTCGAAAAATAAGAAACAATGAAGCAGCCGAAGTATTTTATGAAATGATAAAATTGTATGAACTCACCAACAACAAAATCATGTACGATGAAACCTTAGGCAAATGTAAAGCCTTAGACAGTTCGACTACAAGTTTGTATAAAAAAATGTGTGACGAGTTGTAATGATTGATATTGATACCTTTTTAGACAGTATTAATGAAGATAATCTTATTTTGCCTTTTGGTAGAATTAAATATATTAGTACCACAACGATTACCGCAACGGGATTAGAAGTGGCTGTTGGAGATATTGTAAAAATTGAGTCACAACAGCATATTTATACTGTTCTTGGAATGGTAGCATCGATTCAAAGCGATGATTTTACCATTGTACCTTTCTCTTTTATTGATGGTTTTAGAATTCACGATAAAGTCTTTTTACAAAAAGATGGGTTATCTGTAAAAAGTGGTTATGGTCTATTAGGACGCGTGGTAAATGCGTTGGGAGACCCCATTGATAACAAAGGGAAATTAACCAATTTAGAAGAACATTCAGCGATTAACAAAGTCTCTATGCCTGCACTTGAACGGGGAATTATCGATCAACGTTTTGCCACGGGAGTTAAAGCCATTGATTCAATGTTAACTTCTGGAAAAGGGCAAAAAGTAGGTATTTTTGCAGGAAGTGGTGTGGGAAAATCAACACTGATGGGGATGATTGTACGA
>JBAYZM010000123.1:0-7430 GCA_041672515.1 Arcobacteraceae bacterium | reverse complement strand
AGAAAAATGAGATTCCTATCATGCTTAAAGATATTCGTTCCTTAATTGATCATACCAATTTTAATTTTGAGAGACTGGATTATTTACAAAATATCTTTATCGGAATTTTGAGTATTGAGCAAAATAAAGTGATTAAAATCTTTACTATTGTCAATGTGGTCTTTCTTCCACCTACACTAATCGCCAGTGTTTACGGTATGAACTTTAGTTTTATGCCTGAATTAAAGTGGGAATATGGTTACTTAATGTCAGTTGGATTAATGATTTTATCTTCTGTAACCCCGATTGTAATTTTTAAGAAAAAAGGGTGGATATAATTGAGAGAGGGGGTAAGTGGTGAGTAGTGAATGGTAAATTCCTTTTATACTTCTTACTACTAACTTTTTACTACTTACCTTTTTTAAACCAACATCACCTTAGCCAATCCTAAAAAGCTAAAAAATCCTACAATATCAGTTACCGTTGTTAGAAGTACTGTACTTCCTACTGCTGGGTCAATTTTAAATTTTTTCAGTAAAAGTGGAATAGAAGCCCCAAAAAATCCTGCACTGAATAAATTGATAATCATGGATAACCCAATTACAATTCCGAGCATATAGGTGTCAAACCAAAAAGAGGCAATGACTCCAATAATACAGGCAAAAAACATCCCATTAAAAATAGAAATTAAAACCTCTTTTTTAACGGCATCACGACTGTTTTCTATATCGATTTCACCCAATGCCATTTTTCGTACCATTACGGCCAGAGTTTGCGTACCGGCATTGCCTCCCATGGAAGCTACTATAGGCATTAAAATAGCGAGTGCAACGTATTTTTCAATTGTTGCATCAAATAAACCAATAATTAATGAAGCTAAAATAGCCGTTCCTAAATTGAGTAAAAGCCAAAATCCTCTCTTTTTTGCAACACTTAGCGTATTGTCATCTCTTTCAAAGTCTTCATTTACTCCGGCCAATTGATACATTTGTTCGGTTGCATTTTGTTCAATAACGTCTAAAATATCATCACTGGTAATTCGCCCAATCAGAATATCATGGTACCCAACAACGGCGGCCACATGCAAATCATATTGTCCAAAAGATTTGGCAACATGATCGATATGTTCATCATCTTGAATTTTAAATGGTTTAAATTTATTCTGATTGGTTTGTAAAATATCTTCATATTTTTTTTCAAAATCAAATATGATTAAGTCTTCCAATGAAATAGCCGCAAGCAGTTTTCGATGATGATCCACCACAAAAACTTGATGAATATTTTCTAACTCATTGTTGTTTTTTAATTTTTTTAATCGTGCAATTGAGTCACCAATCGTTTCATCTATTTTGGCACTGAAAAGCTCAGTTTGCATATATGCACCGGCTTCATCATCCCCATAACGTTTAAGCCAATTAATCTCTTGCTGATGTTCTTGTTCCAAATTATCAAAAATGGCTTTGGCTTTTTGTTCATCCACTTCTTCGATTTCTTGAATTAAATCGGTTTGGTCATCGGAATCAAGTTCTTCGACAGCGGTGGTGAGTTCTTGGGTGGTTAAAGTAGCATAAATATTTTCTTTGACATACTCAGGCAGTTCTAAAATAACTTCCCCCAGAAGTTTATCAGGAAGTTGTTTTAAGACAAAGTAGAAATCTTCGGGGCTTTTTTTATAAATCTTTTTTAAAGAGTAGGCAATATCACTTTGGTGTAAAGTATCAAGATTTTTAAGCAGTTCACTGGGATCTTTTATATACTCTTTCATTTGCCTTACAGCTTATACTTCATCTAAAATGTCAGTATACGTTGCCATCTTTGTAATTTTTAAAGGGGTAGGTTTATTGTGTATCGTATCAATCAAATCTTTGGATAGGGCTTTAGCATAAGTGAGAAATTTTTGTTTTTCTTTACCTTGCAACTGATTGGTGGTTACTTCAATAATACTTGCGGGATTGATGGCTCGACCATTTTGATACAGACCAAAATGCAAGTGAGGTCCGGTACTAACACCGGTGCTTCCAACATATCCAATCACTGTTCCTTGTTTGATTAACTGTCCTTGTTTGACATTGGCATAACCACTCATATGGGCATACAATGATTTATAGTTTCCATCGTGTGAAATTTCTACTGTTTTACCATATCCTCCTTTAATGCCTTTGAAAACAACTTTTCCATGTGCCGCTGCAACGATTGGACGACCCGATGGTGCCGCATAATCTACTCCTAAGTGAGCTCGGTATCGTTTTAAAACAGGATGCCATCTTTTTTGTGTAAATTGACTAGAAATCCGAACGTAATTTACAGGAGTTCTCATAAAAAAACTCGTAAGATTTTTCCCTTCATGGTCATAATATCTTCCATCGGTTTCATTTTTAAAAATATAATTTTGCTTCTTTTTTGCTTCAACTAATGCAGCGTGAATCGTAGGTGTTCCATAATATTGTCCCATTCTAATTCGTTGGGTATATTTAATAGCAACATGGTCACCTTTTTGCATGCGTTTGAAGTCGGCTAATTTGGTAAAAGAACGAATAAACTCATTGGCTAATTTTTCATTTGAAGTGGCATTTAAAATATCTTGATAGGGAGAATTTGAGACAGGAATAGCGATAGTTTGGGTAATTTCTTTGAAAGAAACAGGGACAGTCGAAAAGACAAATTTCTCTTTGTCTTTGTATAAGTGAATTTGCATCTCTTCACTGATTGGAATTAAAACTTGAAGTAAATCGTGGGTCTCTTCATCTTCCAATACATAATATTTGATGCCTGCATTAATTTCAGAACATAACTCTTTGTCATCCCGTTCTAAATCAAAATACAACTCTTTGGGTATTTTTTTAGATTGTAAAAAGGTTAAAAATGTTTCACCTTTATCCCATGTTCGCTCTTTTAATTGAGCACCACAAGCAACAGAAATAACCAGTAGTAGTGTAAAAAATAGTTTCACAAGTCCATCCCATTATTTTTATTTTGGCTAGATTGTACAATATAAAACTTAAATAGTGCCTAAATTAGCCATCTTTTATCAAAATAATCGGTTTTAAGAAATATCAAAAGAGCAAAATGGGTTATGAAAATAAACATTTTAACTTAAATAGTTGTTAATAATATTTTAGATAAAATCCCTAAATTTTAAGATATAAACATAAGGTATATTCACTATGCAAAAATTAGAAAACCTTCAAGAGATTGCACTGGCACACTCTTTAACACTCGAAGAGTTTGAAAACATTAAACAAATATTAGGGCGAGAGCCTAATTATGTAGAAATTGGAATTTTCTCTGCTATGTGGAGTGAACACTGTTCATACAAATCAAGTAAAAAATATTTAAGTGGTTTCCCGACATCGGCTCCATGGGTTATTCAAGGACCAGGTGAAAATGCAGGTGTCATTGACATTGGTGATGGATATGCCGCAGTATTTAAAATGGAATCACACAATCACCCCAGTTTTATTGAACCGTATCAAGGGGCAGCTACGGGTGTGGGAGGAATTTTAAGAGACGTTTTCACCATGGGTGCGCGACCAATTGCGAATATGAACTCAATTCGATTTGCTTCAATTGAAGGCAACAGCGCAACCGCACAAAAACACCGATACTTACTACGAGGTGTGGTTGCAGGAATTGGTGGATATGGTAACTGTATGGGAGTTCCAACCATTGGGGGTGAAACCACATTTGAAGAGTGTTATGCTGGCAATAACCTTGTCAATGCGTTTACTTTAGGTTTAGCCAAAACCGATGAAATCTTTTATGGAAAAGCTGAAGGTTTAGGAAATCCCGTTATGTACGTTGGAAGTAAAACTGGAAGAGATGGATTGGGGGGTGCAGTGATGTCTTCGGCTGCATTTACTGAAGATTCTGAAAGTAAAAGACCTACCGTGCAAGTAGGTGACCCATTTACTGAAAAATTACTTTTAGAAGCGTGTTTGGAACTCTTTAAAAAAGATTTAATCATTGGTATTCAAGATATGGGAGCAGCAGGGCTTACTTCAAGTTCTTTTGAAATGGCAGGACGAAGTGGTTCGGGGATGATTATGCATTTAGACAAAGTTCCTGCACGAGAAGAGGGCATGACTCCGTATGACTTTATGTTATCTGAATCACAAGAAAGAATGCTTATTTGTGCTAAAAAAGGGTGCGAGCAAGCCATTATTGATATTTTTGAAAAATGGGAACTCGATGTTGCCGTCATTGGTGAAGTTACAGGTACGGGAAATATGGAACTCTTTTGGCACGGTGAAAAATGTGCAGAAGTTCCTGTTCAACCTGTAAGTGAACAAGCACCCGTACTTGACAGACCCGTTAAAGAACCCGAATATTTAAAAGATATTGCCAATATTATTTTGGATAAAAAAATATCCAATCAAGAAGCCTTTGATATGATGTTTAGCGATATGGAAGTCGTGGATAAATCTTGGGTTTATAGCCAATACGATTCAATGGTACAAACCAATACCATTAAAGGACCTGGAAGTTTAGATGGTTCAAGTATAAGAATTAAAGAAACGGGTAAAGCGTTATCCATGAGTGCGGACTGTAACACACGATTTTGTTACATCAACCCACAATTAGGAGCAGCCGCAGCTGTTATGGAAAGTGGTCGAAATGTTGCCATGACAGGAGCTGTTCCAAAAGCCATAACCGATTGTTTAAACTTTGGTAACCCAACAAATCCAGAAGTGATGTGGCAGTTTAAAGAGTGTTGTGAAGGAATTAAAAAAGCGTGCAGTGCTTTAAGTACACCTGTAATTGGTGGAAATGTATCGTTATACAATGAAACTAACGGCGTGGGTGTTTTCCCAACACCTTCTATTGCGATGGTTGGGGTTAATGAAGATGCCAATAACGTTTTACCCTCAGCTTTTCAAAAAAATGGAAGCACGATTTATTTGTTAGGGGATACGAAAGCCGAATTTGGTGGATCGCTTTTTATGAAAAAAGTGTACGGAAAAGTAGCGGGTACTCACCCTGAAGTGGACTTTGAAAAAGAGTTGAAATTGTGGAATTTGGTGATTGAAGCAAATAAAAAAGGTCTTTTAAACGCAGCTAAAGATGTCAATGTAGGTGGTTTGGCTATTAGTGCCGCTAAAATGGCAGTCGTTGGAAATAAAGGGGTTGAAATCATTGCTCCTTTAAATGACGCGAAAGATATTTTCTCTGAAACCTTAAGCCGTGCGATTGTGGAAGTCAGTTACGAAAATGAAGAAGCGTTTGAAAACTTGGTTTCAAGTGTAGGGCAATATTGCATTAAAATTGGAAAAGTTCAAGGCGATACCATTATTATCAATGGGGTTACAAAATCTCTTGAAGATGCCAAAAATATTTATTTTAATCGATTTAAAGAGGTTATTGAGCAAGATTTATAAAAAGTGGCTTTGCCACTTTTTACTCGTTACTTTTTTTCTCTTCCACAAACTGGCTGATGGCCAGTTTAATATCTTTTAGTTTTTCTTCATTGCCTTGCAAACGTTCAAAATATTTCTCTTTTTCATCGTCTTGATTGACTTCAATTTTGGCTATTTGAGTACAAATGGCTAAAAACACACCATAAGGAACATCATCGCCTCGTTTTAAGAAGTGAATGGCTCGTTGCAGTGAGACAAAGGGATTGACACTGATTTTAGAGAGTCGATTCACTTTGGTATGAATATAGTGGACAAACTCTTCTCGTATATCGCAATTTATGATTTCAAACTGCTTGGTTTGGGTGTGAAAAACACACTCAAAAGCAATTTTAGTTGAATCAAAATCAAAACCATCGACCAAATAATTTAAAGTTGCATTTTCAAATTTCTCTCTGAATACCAATTGAAAAATATCTTCTTCAAATCGATAGGTGTAAGAGTTGTTTTCATACTCAAAATAGTTTTGATTGAGAGTATTATTGACATCATCTTTGTCTTGTTTATTTGGGAAAATCAAATCAATGTCTCTGAAGGTATCTTCTTTAATACAAGAACCCGCTAAAAAAACTTTTATGTGCTCTTTTTGTAAGGGATGAATCATGGCATTTTTAAAAAAGTACTCTAACTTTGCAATGATATTGCACAGCCTAACATCGAATTTCATTTGTAATTCATAAGGCAAAAAAGCATTGAAGTTATCCCAAAAATGGTAAGTCATGTGTTTTTTTTCTTTCATGTAAAATTTGGATATTCTACAACATTTTAATTTATAAAAGTGTTAATAAAAAGTGCATAAAAGTGACGTCAACTGTAAAAGCAACTCGTAATGACTTTTAAAGTATAATTGCGACTAAAATTGTAAGCAAATATACAAATTACATTGAATAAAGGAAACGATACATTGAGAGCATTAATTAGCGTAAGTGACAAAAGCGGTGTTGAAAACTTTGCAAAAGAGTTGGTAAGTTTGGGGTATGAAATCATCAGTACGGGTGGAACGTATAAAATTTTAAAAGATGCAGGAATTGCGGTGATTGAAGCCAATGAAATCACCAAGTTTCCAGAGTGTTTTGAAGGACGAGTTAAAACTCTAAACCCATTTATTCACGGAGGAATTTTACACCGAAGAGACAAACAATCACACCTTGACCAAGCCAAAGAATTGGGTGTTGAGGGGATTGATTTGGTCTGTGTGAACTTGTATCCGTTTAAAGCTACGATTGAAAAAACCGATGACTTTGAAGAGATTATTGAGAACATTGACATTGGTGGTCCTGCCATGGTGCGAAGTGCTGCAAAAAATTTCGACAGCGTAATTATAGTTACTGATGTTGCTGATTATGACTTAGTATTAAACAATCTTAAAAACAATACCAACACTGTAGAGTTCAGACGAGATATGATGATTAAAGCATATGAACACACAGCGGCATACGATTCTATGATTGCCAATTATATGAACAAACGATTCAACGGTGGTTTTGGTGCCAAACAATTTATCGTAGGTTCTAAAGTGTTTGACACCAGATACGGTGAAAATCCGCATCAAAAAGGGGCTTTGTACGAGTTTGACAAACACTTATCAAGCAAGTTTATTACCCTTAAAGGGGAAGCCAGTTTTAACAACATGGGCGACATTTCAGGGGCTGCAAAAATTGCAAGTGCTTTTGGAAATGACAATGCCGTGTGTATCGTAAAACACGGAAACCCTTGTGGTTTTGCCATTAAAGATACGCTTTTAGAAAGCTACGTAGAAGCCTTAAGATGTGACCCCATTTCAGCGTTTGGTGGTGTAGTTGCAGTTAATGGAATGGTTGATTTACCTTTAGCAAAAAAAATGAATGAAATCTTTTTAGAAGTGGTTTTTGCCGCTGATTTTACCGATGAAGCCGTTGAAGAGTTAAGCCGAAAACAACGAATTAAACTTTTCAAACAAGGCACACAAAAACTTGAAATGTCAAACGATGCGTTTAATTTCAAAATCGTTGATGGTGGATTTGTCTATCAAGATGCCGATTTTGTAGAAGAAGATGAAGT
>JBAYZM010000122.1:0-7431 GCA_041672515.1 Arcobacteraceae bacterium | reverse complement strand
CAGTAAAATGTTTGCAGTCAAAGAGTATGAAGAAGCCATTATTAAACAGTACGCACAACGCAATATGCAATGGAGTGTCAATCATAATTTAGTGGAAATCAATTTAAAAGATAAAATTGCAACCTTTGATAAACTGTCGTATAATCAAGGTGAATACGATGAAGATTTAGAAGAGTATGAAATGATTGAACATCATGAATATATTGAAATACCTTACGATTTTATGCACTTAACACCGCCCATGAAAGTTCCTAAACTTATTGCCAAATCTGAAATTGCCTCTTCGGGTGGTTGGATTCCAGTTAATCAAGAGACGTTACAACATGTTAAATATCCCAATATTTTCTCTTTAGGCGATATTGCCGCTGTTGCTTTAGGAAAAACGGGAGGAAGTGTGAGAAAACAGTATAAAGTGGTTGCCAGTAATATTATCAGTGCTATTAATGGAGAAGATTTAAAAGCAAAATACGATGGTTATACGGTGTGTCCTATTATTACGGATATTGGCAAAGTTATGCTTGCTGAATTTGATTGGAGTATGAAACCTACACCATCTTTTCCTCTTGATCCAACACAAGAACGATATATATGGTGGTTATTAAAAGCGTATATGTTAAAACCCATGACCCAATATGGGATGTTAAGCGGCAGAGTGTAAAACAATCGGTGGCTACGAGTTTCGTAGCCACTACGGTATCCGTTAGTTTTTTGTTTTACTAAGAAGAAAAAGCGAAAGCATAAACGCAAATGCTCCCAAAAATGAGTTCATTAATATAAGTGCTCCAATGCTGACCAATAAAGCCAACACACTAAGCCATTGAGTTCTGGCAATATATGCCACAATAGAACTCACCAATGCAAGATAACCAAAGATTTGAAGATAGGCGTAGTATCCGATTTCAGTTCTTAACACACACATTAAGCTAGAATCATCTTTTGAACACACTTTTGCTAAAGTCACATTGTAGGTAATTCCATATCGAATAGAGGCAAAAAAAGCAGAAAATAGAATGATTAATCCAATAAGCGATTTGAGTTTACTGAAGGCGATTTGTTGGCTACCTAGGTATAAAATAGCTGTAAATAGAAGTGCAATGGCTATCCAAATATTAGAAAAAGTATTCAAATAAGTTTCATTTTCAAAAATAAATCCAGCACTAATAAGAAGGATAAACGCCGACATTTTTTCAAATATTCCAAAACCAAGCAGAGTGTATTTTCCTCTAAATAGCCAAAGAAATGAAACAGCTGAGATAATAAAGACATAGATTTCAAAGTTTCGGTATCGTCCTTCAAAAGCAAGGGCTAAACTGGCAATAACCACACAAAGAAAAGAGATGTAAAAGAAAATCATCACCAACGCATCGTTGCTGAATATTTTTTGTTTTAGAATGGTTGAAATATTTAAAATATTCATTTTTTTATCTGAGGCAATGTGCTGTAATACAAAGAAATAGATACCCAAATGCGTACCTAATACGACCAATGCCCAAATGAGTTCCATACTGTTACGTACAGTTATGGTGTATTGCTCGATTTGAAGCATAAAAAGAATTGCAAACAAGGTATTGACAGAACCAAATAAAACCAGTTTTTTCATCCCAAGGTTGATATTTTTCACTATCAGTGAAAAAATCAAGATAAGAGCTAACGAACCTAATGCCAAAAATTGATAGTTTGGAAAATTGGAAACATTACCTGCTAAAACAAATTTATCGCCTCGGTCTTTGTCAAATAATCCCCAAAAACCACCTACAGCGCCTTCATTGTTTCTTTTCCAAGATTGATCAAATGCTTCAATAATATTGTAGTTCCAGTTATTTTTTTCAGCCAAATGAACAAAATCTCGAATAAATTTGGCTTGATTGATTTTACTAGGCAGTGCATCTTCTCTCATTCTTCCCTCCGATGGCCAACCCGTTTCACCAATCAAAATATTTTTATCGTTTAAAATGGCTTCAACTTCGCCTCGTACATCGGCTAAATGTCCAATAGATTGTTCAATATTCATTGGGTCATCTTCCCAATACGGCAAAATATGAATGGTGACAAAATCAGTTACTTCTCGTATTTCTTGATTTTTTACCCAAAATTCCCAAACATCCGCATAGGTTACTTGGGTATTCGGAAGTCCATTTTTCACATATTCAATGTGTTCTCGTAAGACTTTGGCATTGGTATCGCCTCGTAAAAGGACTTCATTTCCTACAATTACAGCATTAACCACATCGGGATAGGCATTGGCAAGTCGAATAAGTGCATCCAGTTCCAATCGTGTATCATCTTTATTGGCACTGACCCATGCACCCATAAGCATTTTTAAGCCAGTTTCTCGCGCAACTTTTGGAATCATCTCTAATCCAACCGTTGAATACGTACGAATACACGTCGTATATTGGGCAAGAAGTTGTAAATCTTTACGTACTTGTTCTTCTGAAATAATCATGCCATCTTCAAACATATAAGGCGATTGGTCTTTCGTAAAAGGAGCATAGGAGACACACTGTAACTTGGATACAGAATTATCGTTGTTTTTTAAAACATACACTTCTCCCATAAAATACCAAAACAGTGCCACCACAGCAAGGCTTGCTACCATGGTCGATATTTTTTTAATCATTGGTTTCCTTTGGTGCATTTTGTACAAATGCGTAACTTTTTTTGTTAGCAGATTTATACACTATTTTTATATAAACTATACTTTATAGTGTCATTAAACGAAGGGAAATTTTAAAGAGGAGAGGGGGAAAAGAATAAAAGAGGAAAGTTCCTCTTTTATGTTAAAACTCGGCGCTACCAACCCAATTGGTAGGTTCTTGAATAAACGCAAGAATATCTTCTAAGATAGCTTTGTGTTTAAGTTCTTCTTGTGCAATGTTCATAAAAACAGTTTTTTCTTCTTCATCTTCAAGCTCATCGGCTTTTTTTAAGTAAAAATGGTAAGAATCATCTTCTCTTTTTATGGCATCTTCGTAAAATTTAATTTCATCAAGATTTAAATTCACACTGTTTTTTTCAGCTTTGAGTGTTTCAAATATTGTTTTAGTGTCGGTAGAGATATCTAAGGCTTTAAAATCTTGCCCATCTTTGTCTCTCATACTTTTAAAAACTTGGTAATGTTTGACTTCTGCATCAGCAAGAAGTGTAAACACTTTTTTTAAACCGGCATTGGGTGATTTTGAAGCCAACTCTTTGTAATACGCTTCCCCGTCTTTTTCAACTTTCATTGCATAATCATAAACGTTCATAGTAACTCCTTTAAACTCAATACTTCAATCTTATCGAAGATAAAAAGTTATGTCAATATCTATTTAACCCTATTTTTATATTTTTGCAACTCTTCTTCTAAATGCTTAATAACATCGTCTTTATTTTCTATTATTTTATAGAGTTTCTCTTTGTCTTCATCATTTTCGGTAATTTTCTTTTGTGAAGCATCGAGTTTTTCTGTGACTACTTCTAGGGTGTTTTTGTAGTAAATATTGTCTTGAGAAACTTTTTTATTTGTGGCACTGATTTTGCCTAAAACTTGACCTGCTTCTTTGAGTTTTTCTTTCCATTTTTTAATCTCTTCGTTTTTTTCTTCCGTAGTTTGTATCAACATTTTTTCCGCCAAAATACGTTTACTGGTTTGCGACCTTGCAATTTCTCTTTCTGTTTGAACCGACAGTTCAAGGTTTTCAATATCTTTTGCCAAAAACAGTTTGGCTTTTTCAATGGCTTCATCGTATATTTTGGAGTAATTAAGTTTGGTCTCTTTAAGCGCATGTTTGGCTTTATTATTTAAGAGAATATGCGACGTGACATCTTGTCTGAAACTCATGTACTCTACAATATTTCCCTCATTGTCTGTAATAGGAAAGATTTTAGCATCGACATAATAGGAACTGCCATCTTTGGCTTTGTTTTGAATATGTCCACTCCACATATTCCCTTGTGTAATGGTTTGCCACAAATCTTCAAAAATGGCTTGAGGCATATTTTCATGCCGAACAATGTTGTGTGATTTTCCTAAAAGTTCCTCTTTTGTGTATCCTGAGATAGTATAAAAAAGCTCATTGGCATAGGTAATGCGACCTTTGTTATCCGTTTTTGAAATCAGCAGTTGCGTGTTGGCGGATTTTTGGTAAATCTCAAGTTCTTGGTTCATCACATACATGAGTTTCATGTCATAAATAGGGCGAAGAACTTTGATTAAAATACCCAAATGGGTTTTATGCTGAACGGGTTTTAAAATATAGTCAGCCGTTCCCAGTTTTAAACACTGCAATAAAATATTGTCATTGCTTTTTTCCGTACAAAAAATAACAGGCAATTTGTAACCGTCTTGTGCCCGTATTCTTGTTATCATTTCAATACCATTGAGTTTTGGTAAATCAACATCGGTGATAATTAAGTCAATGCAGTGTTTGTTTTTTTCGTACAAATTAAGAGCATCCACGCCATTGTTAGCATAAAACACATCTTTAAATAAAGCGTTGTATAAAGATAAAGTCTCTTTTGCCAGTTCTTTGTCGCTTTCTGCATACAGCAGTGAACATTGTTTAATCAGTTGTACTGCATTTTTCATAAATAACTCACTCGTGACAACCTTAATTAGAACTTATTTTGTAAAGTATAAGCAATATTAATTATAAATAAACTTAATGAAAATTGAAAAAGAGGATAAAAACCACTGGTTTAAGAAATATCTCAAACAAGTGATTTAAAAATAACTTTTAGTGCTTAAAAGTAATAAATTATTCGTATGGAACAGGTTGAATCGGCGTGTGTTTAAAGCATTCTTTTATTGCATTGGTAATAGCGTTTTTAAATTTTGGATTTTCGCTGGGATTTGAAAATTGCAACTGATTAATTGAAAATTCAAGCGAACGCTCTTTTTTGTAAGCAAACGCCACTTTTTTACCCAGTTTTACACTGTTGTCATAGATGGCTTTGGCATATTCAAAAATATAGAGAAACTCTTTGGCATTGAGTTTGTCTCCCCATGCAAAAAAGACAAATTTTCCATTGGGGATGAGATTTTGTGCATCTTGATACATGATTTCTCTGTCAAATTCAGTATTTAAATTGGAGTTATATTTCTCCAAATCGGCGTTAAATTTCATTAAAAGTGTTGACGCGTTGATATTATGTTCATTCAAATTAAACAAATTACGAAATTCAACCAATTGTCCTTTGCAATCTTGAATGGCATTTTTAAAAACAGTCAGCGTGTTTTCCATTTGTATCTCTACAAATTTTCCAAATTCATTAAAATCTTGTTCGAGTAAAAATTTATTGGCATCATAACCCACAGGTGTCACCATAGGGTTGTAGAAAAATACCGTACCTGCAATAAATTTTTTACGTGATTTATGAGTTTGCAGCATGGTTTTAAGTTCCGTAGCTGTAATTATTTCATCTTCTTTTGGAAAGTACATATAACTTGAGGTTAAAAAAATTTCTTCGTATTTGGTTTCAAATGTTCCAAAATATTGCATGATAGACCTTTGTTTTTTTTGAAATAGTAGCGAATTATTGTAGTAAGATGGCTTATTTGAGTTAAAGTAGGGTGGTTAACTCTTCTAACGTATCAATAAAATAGGTGGCTTTTGAAAAATCATGGCTTTGGGTAAATTCATTTTTAACAATCACACACTCAATATTGGCACGATATGCCGAGATTAATCCTCGTTCGGAATCTTCAATCACCAAGGCTTCTTCTTTTTTGGCTTTAAACTTTTCCAAACCTTTTAAATAAGGCTGTGGATGGGGTTTTGCAAAGTCATACTCTTCTACACACAAGGTGAAATCCATAAAATCAACAATCCCTCGATGGCGGTGAATTAAATCAAAATCAACCCTTCTTGAGGTGGTAACTATGCCCATTTTGTATTTTTTAGATAACTCTTTTAAAATGGCTTTGACATTGGGAATTTCAATGTTTTCATGTTGCAAATAGTGTTGATACAATGCATCGCGTTTGATTCGACATTGGTCAATTGTTTTTTGGCTTATTCCGTTTTGGTGAGCGATTTGCCAACACGTACTTCCTTGTGCCATGATTTTTAAATAATCGTTTAACTTTAATGTTAATCCCAACTCATCTTTTAAAATAGTTTCATTGGCTTTAAAATAAAAAGGTTCAGTCTCTACGAGAACACCATCGTTGTCAAAAAGTAAAAATTTCTTCAAAATAACCTTTATTTAGTCTCTTTGAGAGGAAGTATAATCGTAAACTTTGCCCCTGCATATTTTTGTTTTTCATACACATACTCGCAGTTTTCTACTTTTATCGTACCATTAAAATGTTTGGTAATGATTTCATAACACATATAAAGCCCAATACCTGTTCCTTGGGATTTAAACTTGGTGCTAAAATAGGGCTCAAATATTCGGTTTAAAATACTCTCTTTTATGCCATTGGCATTGTCTTTGATTTCCAAACAGATTTTATCTTTTCTTGGATAAATATTAACAAAAATGAATTTTTTTTCAATTTTGAGGGCATCAAACGCTTCGTGTGAATTATTCATAATATTGATGACGGTTTGCATCAATTCATTTTCAATGCCATAAATTTCAGCATCTTTAATTTGGGTAATAATTTGAATTTGGTGTTGTGTAAATTGCGAGGAAATAATGTTGATCGCTTTTTGAACCGCAGATTCTATTTTAAAGTTTACTTTGACTGTATTTTGTTCAAAAAACTCTTTAAACTCTTCAATGGTTTTGGAAAGATATTGGGCATTTTCATCAATGATTTTTGTAAAGCTGATTAAATCATCGGCTTGTAACGTTTCAAACTCTTGTTTTAAAAGAAGTCCCGAAGATGCCGTTGTAATAGTTGATAAAGGTTGTCGCCATTGGTGAGCAATATTGCCTATCATATCACCTAGGGCATTCATCTTGGATTGTTGAGCAATAAACATATCTTTTTCATGATTTTTTCGTATCTCTTTGGAGATTTTATTTTTATATTGGATAAATTGATTTTGAATAATCTTAGAAATATACGAAGCAATTACCGTAAGAATAAGCGTAATGATAAGACTGATAATAAGCATATTAATAATATATTCATCATTGGCTTTATTCAGAAGCGCTTTTTTCTCGATAATTTTCTCATTTAACTCATTTTCATTGAATCCTGCACCAATTAAAAAATTCCAATCGGGAACCCCTTTTACAAAAGAAGTTTTAATGTAGGTTTTCTCTTTGGGTAAAGTAGGGTCGTAATAGTTGAGATAACCATTTCCTTTTTGGGCAATATCAATCATTTTTTGAACAAAATATTGACCACTTTTATCTTTGTCGTTAAGAACATTTTTTCCAATAACATGAGGGTGTTTATTGCTGAGCATATTGCCTTCGTAATCAATGATAAAAACATAACCATTTTGTCCAAAACTAATTTTAGGCGTGTATTCAAAAAGATCTTGTTTTAAA
>JBAYZM010000121.1:0-7438 GCA_041672515.1 Arcobacteraceae bacterium | reverse complement strand
GTCTCGAATCCTTTTAAACTCTTCCACGTTAATCATAAATAACTCCACCAAAGAGGGGTCGAAATGTTTGCCTTTTTCCTCTTCTAAGAGTTTGAAGATTTTTTCATCTTCCCACGCTTTTTTATAACATCTGTCACTTCCTAAAGCATCAAATACATCAGCAATGGCAGTGATTCTTCCAAAAATATGGATTCTTTCACCTTGAAGTTTTCTGGGATAGCCTGAACCGTCCCATTTTTCATGATGTTCTCGTGCAACAACGGCGGCGGCTTTGAGAACTTCTCGTTTGGAGTTTTTTAAGATGTTATAGCCAATGGCAGAGTGTGTTTTCATGATTTTCCACTCTTTATCATCCAAACTGCCCGGTTTGTTTAAAATGGCATCGGGGATTCCTACTTTTCCAATATCATGCATGGGGCTTGCAGTAAATAAGATGTCGGCTTCTTTACTGCTTAATCCATACAATTCGGCTAAAAGTTTAGAATATTCTGCCACACGTTTGACGTGATTTCCCGTCTCTTTGCTTCTTGTTTCCCCAATTTCACCCATTTTATAGACAATTTCTCGTTGTGTAGCTTCGAGTTCTTCATGCAATTCAACCACTTCTGAAATATCTTGTCGTATTCCCATATATTCCAAAATTTCACCTTTGGCATTTCTAATGGGGACAACCGTTGAAATAAAGTGATACATTTTCCCTTTTTTAGAAATATTGCGCAACTCACCTTTCCACATATTCTCTTTTTCTACCCCTTCCCAAATCTTTTCTATATCTTCATCTTTAATATCATCGGGGCGTTTAATACAAGAATAATCGCTTCCTATTAACTCTATTTTCGTATATCCCATGAGTTTACAAAACAAATCATTGACATAGGTGATTTTTTTATTTTTATCCACACGAATCACAATATTACTTTTATTCATCGCCTCTTCGTAGAGTTTTGAAAGCATCATCACTTCAGCAAAATTATCTTTTGTAATATTAAACTGCTTTTGTAAATACTCTTTGGTTTTTTCAATATCTGTCACATCCGTACGAATTCCAATGTACTCCAGAATTTTTCCATCGGCGTCTAAAATTGGGTTAAGAATGGTTTGAACCCAATAAGGCGTTCCATCTTTTCTTTTGTTTTTAACTTCACCAATCCACGGTTGTTTCTCTTCTTTTATGGTATGCCACATCTCTTTAAAGGTAGAGGCTTTCATGTCGGGATGTCGTACAATATTATGCGGTTTGCCTAAAAGCTCTTCTTCTTTATATCCTGAAATTCGGCAAAAGGCTTCATTGACATAAGTAATTACACCTCGGGGGTCTGTTTTTGAAACAATGGAACTTCTGTCCACGGTGTTTTTATATTGTTGTAAAAGTTGTGTCGAACACAACAGTTTTTCACTTTTTATTTTGCTGTTAATGTACATATCGACTTTTAAAATAAGCTCTTCAATGCTGTAAGGCTTTTTAATCACATCTGCCACGCCCATTTTTAAAGAGTCCCGCACAATGGTGTTGGAAATATGTTGAGTAACAAATAAAATACAAATTTTTAATTCATCGAGTAAATAGTGCTTATTTTGTAAAATAAAATCCATACCATTGTCTTGTTGAATATCCACATTGAGTAAAATTAAGTCAATCTTTTTTGAACTCAGCAAACTTAAAACCTTAGTTGAATTCTTTTCAACCAGTACATCATAATTACGGTTTTTAAAAATGGTTTTTAATTCATTCACCGCATGACTGTCGTTTTCAATGAGTAAAATAGAACGGCTTTTATTCTGCTCAATTTGTTCTATCATTTGAGGTAATTGATTAATTTCAAACTCAAAATTGTTGTTTTTGTCCAAATAATCAACAATGCCATTTTTATAATAAAAATGCTCTTTATTGGTTTTTGTTGTGGTCAAAAGAAAGGTTTTAATCCCTTTATTTTTAATGTACTCAAGCAGTTCAAACTCATGTTCTTGTGAGATATCTCCATTGATAATCAAATAGTGAATATTCTCTTTTTCAAGAATCTCTTTGGCGTGAAGTGCAGTACTGGAATAATATAAATTATAAGCAAAAGGTTTAAAACTTTTCTTAATTAAATTTAAAGTAATTTTAGAATTCTCAACAATTAAAACATTGTATTTTGAACTATCTAGCACAAACTCTTTAAAATAGTTACAATTCATATTGCCTTCTTAATTTTTTGTACAATATAGCCAAAGGAAAATTAATAATTAATTAATAATATACAAAGTGACTAATATATAATATCTTATCCATAAAAATAATTTAATATGCTGACAAAGTCAACATCAAACTATCTTCTCTTGCCCAATACGATAAAGTGAAAAATCGTATTTGATGGGGTCACGTTCATCAAACTCTTTTAATTTTTTCGTAATTAACAGTGCCGATTTTAAATCATAGGTTGTGCGGGTCAATAAACCTAATTTTTGCGACACTTTAAACGTATGCGTATCCAAAGGCAAAATCAAATCAGACGCAGAGACATTTTTCCATAACCCTAAATCTAAGCAATCGCTTCGCACCATCCAACGCAAAAACATATTCCACCGTTTGTACGGAGCATTTCCAATTTCTTTGATTTTGCCTTTCTTATCGCGTTTGAAAGGAGAAGAAACCAAAAAGTTAAACCCTTGTGAGCGGTAATCAACGCTTTGATAAATGGCATGAATCAACGCATCAATACCTTCTAACACACCATTCTCTTTTTTATACGCCTTGACAAAAATTTCATTGAGCGTTTTTTCTTGTTTTAATCGCCCTAAAGCTTTAAAAATGGCTATCACATCATCGCTGTTTTGAAAGCGATAGTAGTGCTTGTGCAAACCTTTTTGCATGCACTCATCGCTGGCATTTAAAAGCTCAAAATCAAAGGAATCAAGCAGTTTAACAATTTGTCCTGCATTGCCATAGGCAAACAAAGCACACAATAAAATGGCAAACTCATCACTTTGGCGTTTGGCAACAAGTAAAGGGTCAGGTTTGTCGTAAGAGAGTTCACACAGTTGATTTCTGCTATTGGCTTCTTGGTCTAAAAGGGCTTTAATGTCTTTCATTCTTTTCCCAAATGGTTTTTGTTATAATAGCGCAAAACAAATAAGAGGTTGGACATTGGCAAATATACTTATCACGGGGTGTTCAAGTGGAATTGGCTTGGCAAGTGCAAAGCTGTTGCAACAAAAAGGGCACAGAGTCATAGCAACTGCTCGAAAACAAAGCGATGTGGAACATCTTAGTTCATTGGGGTTTGAGAGTTTTTTACTGGATGTTACAAAGTTTAAAAGTGTCGATGCCGTTTTAAAAACCATTTTAGAAAAATACCACACGCTTGATGTAGTGTTTAACAATGCAGGGTTTGGACAGCCAGGTGCAGTGGAAGATATTAGCATTGATGTTTTAAAATATCAGTTTGAAACCAATGTGTTTGGCACACACTATTTAACCTGCGAAGCCCTTAAAATCATGCGGAAACAAGGCTATGGAAAAATCATTCAGCACAGCTCCGTATTAGGCATTATCGCTTTAAAATTCAGAGGGGCGTATAATGCGAGTAAATATGCCATTGAAGGATTAAACGATACCTTACGTCAAGAGTTAATGGGTACGAATATTTATATAAGTACACTCAATACTGGACCTGTGAGCAGTAATTTCAGAAAAAATGCGTTAAAAAACTTTCAAGAAAATATCAACATCAACCAAAGCATTTTTAAAGAGGTCTATAACAAAGAGTTAAAAGAACGACTGGAAAGCCAAAGCGACACCACCATTTTTACCATCACCTCGCAAGAAGCAGCAAAAACGATTTTAAAAATAGTCGAAGCCAAAAAGCCAAAACCACGATACTACATCACCAAAGCAACACACCTATTGGGATTTTTTAAAAGGATTTTAAGTACCGCACTTTTGGATAAGGTTTTGTGTAGAATTTGATTTAGTTATTAGTTGATGGTTGTTGGTTAATATTTAATCATCATCGTCATCATAAAAATCCTCATCTTTGTTATCTAAACTATTATCTTCACTATGACAGCCACAATCATCACAAGCTCCCGTTTGAACTATCCCATCATCTACACCATCATCATAAAGATAAGTTGTACACAAACAGTATTGACATTGATAGTGATAATATGCCATTCTATTTTCCTTTTATATTTAACTAATTAAGTTTATAAACTCTGTTTTTGAAATACCAATATCATTTAATATTCCACCTAATAACCCCACTTTGACTATCTTCTTTTTATATACAGGAATAGTAAGAGGTTTTTTTTCATCGTGAACAAATACTTTATGACTACCTCTATTTTGTCTATCAAATCTATATCCTATAGATTTGATAAACTTGATTAATTCCCTACCTGTTACATTAGATAAAGAAGCCATTATTTACCTTTTGACCCTTTATTATTAGGGTTCATTTGAGCACCTCTATTTCCATTCACTTTTGCATTGGCACTATTTGTACCACTTGTACGTTTGTTTGAATTGGCTTGATTTGCTTTATGGTTATTGTTTGCCATAATCTTCTCCTTAAATAAATTCTGATAAAATTGTTATTTCAATCAGTAAATCAATTATTACATTTACATTGGGGACAAAAATGGGGACAAAACAATCTATTTATAACAAATTTAGAAATTTATTCAAAAAATTTGAAGAAGAAATAAAAAAATCAAAGAAATTAGAAAAAAATACAATTTATGGATTTGCAAAATATTATATACACAATAATTCTGATTCAGACGAATGTAATACAGAAGGTAATCCAGTTGGAAACTTAAGAAGAAAAATTCAACGATGGGAGGACGGAATTAATACTAATAGGAATTTCCAAAATCATACTTTTGAAGAGCTTAAAAAATATTATAAAAGCTTGAATAAAGAATATTTTTCCCAAGAATTACTTGATGATGAACATCCAAAATATTGGTTTGATTAGTTCCTACAACTTTTATATTTTTTATCCAAAACATCAATTAACCATTCATTTCCATACAATCTTGCTTTTTGAGCATCTACTATTCCCGCCATTGATTCTACAGCACAAGCACAAGTATCTCTAACAGATTTATATTGACCATAATTATCAATACACCATTTCATCATTTTGTATTCTGTTTTAACAGAAGGTCTATTTATGTTTAAATAACTATCAGTAATCATACCTATTCCACTACCAAACAAAATAATTGTTAATGCAGAAAAAATTGGTTTCCTAAACTTTTCATCTATTAAACTTTTTTCACATTTCTTACACTTGATTTCTTTTGATAATAAAATCTTATTCTCATTAAAACAATTAGGGCACTCAATAACAATACTATCTTCTTGTTTTTCAATCAATTTTTCTGATTCAGACATCTTCTTCCTTATAAATTTTTTATTTTGCTACGAAGCAACCCATATTTTGGGATTAGATAAACGGATTTTGAGTACATCGCTTTTGGATAAACTTTTAAATAGAATTTAAAGGAGTGACAAGTTACAAGTGACCAGTGACAAGAAAAATACTCGTTACTTGTTACTTTTCACTTTTCACTCCTCACCATATCCTTCGTATTCGCTTTGCTTTGCAAAAAGTCTGAAATTTGCATCAAACAAAAGGTGACGATAAAGATAAATAATCCTGGGAAAAAGCTCACCCACCACGCAATATCAATCACTGCTTTTCCGCTGCTTAATAGGCTTCCTAAACTCATTTGAGGCGGATTAATGCCAAGACCTAAAAACGACAAGCCCGATTCGGCTAAAATTGCGCCTCCCACACTAAAAGTGAAAGAAATTAAAAAAATTGGTGCTAAAAGTGGGGCAAAATATTTAAAAATAATTTTACTGGTATTGACATTTCCAAGTTTAAGTACTTTGATATACGGTCGGTTGGAAATGGCAAAACTCTCACTGCGTATCATTCTTGACATGCCCATCCAACTTGTAATGGAAATAACAATAATTAACACCACCGAAGAGGCTTGAATGTAGGATACCAACGCTAAAAGTAGAAAAAATGTAGGAAAGGTTAAAAACAAATCAATCACAATCGTAATAGTTTTATCGATATTGCCTTTAAAAAATCCTGCATTAATTCCAATAAAAAGCCCTAACAACGAAGAAATAGCCGCACTTAAAAACCCAATAATCAAAGAGGTTTGCCCCCCTTGAAGAATACGTGCTAAGATATCTCGCCCTAAACGGTCTGTTCCAAAAGGATATTCCCATGAAGGAGCCAATAAAATGGCATCAGGATTGAGTTCATACGGAGAAACAGTATAGATAAATGGCATCAAAAAAATTGCAAGGATAAGAAAACTTAACAATATTGATGCAAATTTAACCATAAAAAATCCTATTTACTTTGGTAATAACTCAATGAACTGTTACCAAATTTTTTGGCTTTAAACAGTTCAAATTTTCCCAGTATTTGAGGCATTTGAAGTTCACTCATGTGTTCAAAACAAATGAGCATAATATTATCATTGCTGATGTTTTCAACGAGTTGAAAACATTGGTCATAAATGGCTTGCATTCCTTCTCGAATATCAAACGGCGGGTCAATGTAAACAATGAGTTCCTGCGAAGCATTTTTGAGCGAATTTAAAATGAGGGGTAACTCTTTAAACGTATCGCCTAAAAAGGTTTGGCATTTACTTGAATCAATGGCTTTACAATTTTTAATCAATGTTGAATAAGAAGCTTTGTCTTTTTCAATAAAATAAGCTCGATGGGCTTCTCTCGAAATGGCTTCTAGCCCAATTGAACCACTGCCTGCAAACGCTTCTATAAAAATAGTATCAATAACATCAAACTGTAAAACATTAAAAAATGACTCTTTGAGCCTTGATTTTGAACTTCGTGTCACATCCAAAGAAGGTAGGTCGAGCTTTTTGCCTTTGTACAATCCCGCAATAATTTGAGTGGTGATTTTCTGATTTTTCATAACAACATCTTTTTTTTCTCTATCTTGCATAAGATTCTGCACGTATCTCTCGGATAACATTCACTTTAATTTCACCTGGGTATTGCACTTTCTCTTCAATCTCTTTGGCAATTTCACAGGCGAGTAACACGGCTTCGTCGTCATTGACCAATTCAGCTTTGACAATAACACGCACTTCTCGTCCGGCATTAATGGCATACGCATTAATAACACCCGTTTTACTTGTAGAAATATTTTCAACCTCTTCGACTCGTTTTAAGAAACTCTCCAAGACTTCACGTCTTGCACCTGGTCGTGCGGCACTTAAAGCATCTGCGGCACAAACAGCCGCACTTTCTACGTTGATTGGTTCTTCGTGTCCGTGGTGGGCATAAATGGCATTAATCACGGTGTCAGGTTCATTGTATCGTTTACACATTTGAGCGCCTAAATCCACATGGCTTCCCGGCAAATCGTGAGTTAAAGCTTTTCCAATATCATGC
>JBAYZM010000120.1:0-7533 GCA_041672515.1 Arcobacteraceae bacterium | reverse complement strand
ATAAATACCAAGATTTCCAAAAAGTTAAAGAAAAGGTTGTTTTTACAACGCATACACCCGAATCTGCTGGAAATGAAGAACACAATGTTTATTTGTTGCACAAAATGGGATTTTTTAACGGCATGGAGCTGGATGAAGTTAAAAACTATTTTGAATTGCCCAATGATATGTTCAGCTTAACCGTGGGAGCTTTAAAAATTGCCCAACGTGCCAATGGGGTTTCTAAAATGCATGGTGAAGTTGCCAATGAAATGTGGAAAGATGTTCCCAATCGTTGTGAGATAACCTACATTACCAATGCTCAAAATAAAAGTTATTGGACAGATAAAGAGTTAATCAAAGTGCTTTCAGAACACGAAGATTACTCATTGGAAGCTCGAAAAAAACACTTAAAACGAATTTTATTTGATGAGATTGCCAATCAAACGGGAAAAATGTTTGATCCAGAAGTTTTAACCATTGTGTGGGCAAGACGATTTGCCGATTATAAACGACCAGGACTTTTAAAATACGATTTTGATCGATTTGAAAAAATGATTAACAATACAACAACTCCCGTACAAATTGTGTGGGCAGGAAAACCGTATCCTTTTGACACGGGTGCGATTAATTTATTTAATGAAATTTTCCACATTGCACGAAATTATAAAAATGTTGCTGTTTTAGTGGGGTATGAATTACGATTATCGATGATTCTTAAAAAAGGGGCAGATGTTTGGCTCAATACGCCAAGAATTACCCGAGAAGCCAGTGGTACAAGTGGAATGAGTGCCGCAATGAATGGAGCAATTAACGTCTCAATGCCTGATGGTTGGCATCCTGAATTTTGTTTAGAAGGGGTTAATGCGTTTACTATTCCAGCTGCGTCAAAAGATTTACCTATTGAAGAACAAGACCGATTGGATAACGTAAGTTTGATGGATATTTTAGAAAAACTGGTTATTCCAACGTATTATAACAATAAAAAACAATGGACGGAAATGGTTAAAAATTCTGTTCAAGGTGTTATTCCTGCCTTTGATTCTGGAAGAATGGCACATGAATATTATATTAAACTCTATGATTTCCCCAAAACAGGGGATAATTAATTGCAACACATGGGTGCACGCGTTAAAAAAGGAATGCTATGAATTTAGAAATACAACAAATAGTCAATAAAAGTTTAGAAGTTGAACATGATTTTTCAAGCACGTCACACGCCATTAGTACATTAACGTATGAAAGCAGTCAAGAGGTGTGTGAGGAGTTTGTTATTCCTTCTCGATATTACACCAATACCTTGACTCTTTTAGCAGTAAATACAGAAAATTATTATGTCTATTGGGAAATCACTCAAGCGATGTTGGACTCATTTGGTCTTGATTTAGCGCTTCAAGCACTTCATTTTCAAGTTGAAAGTAAAGATTCAAAAGTTTTGTTTGAGTTTGACTCCCCTTTTGATTTGGGAGAATATTTTTTTACTTTGGATTTTGAAGATAACGATATATGCGTAAAAATGGGGTACTTAAAAGAGAATCAATTTATTGAAATATTGCAATCCAATAAAATACACACGTTCTCTTCTAGAATTAAATTGCCTGATTTATCCACAGAAGTTTGGCTTGAGAAATACAAAAATTATGCCAAAATCATACAAAGTAACCTTGAGAGTATGGTGTATAATGAATCTTCTAGTAGTTTTATTAAATCATTAGAACGTTTATATTATTTAAATAATGTCGTTGAAAAAAGAGTTTCATCGACCAGTTTATTAGGAAGAAAAAATGATTAAAGGATATTGGATTCCGGTTTTACACTCTCATTTACCTTTTATTAAACATCCCAAACATGAGAATTTTTTAGAAGAACATTGGCTTTTTGAAGCCATTACAGAGTGTTATATTCCCCTATTAAAACGATTGTATTTGCTTGAATCCGAAAATGTAGACTTTCGATTAACTGTTTCTATTACGCCTCCTTTGGCTGAAATGCTTGATGATGCGCATTTAATGAACAAATACAACAACTATTTACAAAAAGCAATTCGATTGGGCTATGAAGAGATAAATAGAACAAAAGAGAATGAAGAATACTGCAATATTGCCATTTTCTATAAAGATTTTTTTGAAGAAACCAAAGCCTTTTTTGAGACGGTTTTAGAAGGAAATGTCTTAAATGGATATCGGCATTTTTACGAGAAAGGTTCGATTGAAATCATAACGTGTGGAGCAACGCATGGCTTTTTACCCCTATTGTGCGTGAATGAAACTGCTGTAAAAGTGCAAATACAATTGGCAGTACAAGCCCATAAAAAACATTTCAATCAACATCCCAGAGGAATTTGGTTGCCCGAGTGTGCGTATTATAAAGGCTTAGATAAAATTTTAAATGAAAATAATATTGAGTTTTTTATTGCCGATTCTCATGCCTTGATTTATGCCAACCCTACAGCACTTAATGGGGCTTATAGCCCTGTATATACCCCAGAGCAAGTGGCAGTTTTTGGAAGAGATGCTTTGTCTTCTAAACAAGTATGGAGTTCCAAAGAGGGGTATCCTGGAGATGTTAATTATCGTGATTTTTATCGTGATATTGGCTACGATTTAGAGTTTGAGTACATCAAACCTTATATCAATCCCGATGGAACTCGTGTTTTTACAGGGTACAAATACCATAAAATTACAGGAGAAAGTAACCATAAAGAGGTCTATAATCCTTGGGTTGCTGCTTTAAAGACCAAAGAACATGCGGCTAATTTTCACTTTAACAGAGAAAAACAAATTGCCGAACTTTGTGAACTTATGCCAAGAACACCGATGATTGTATCCCCTTACGATGCAGAACTTTTTGGGCATTGGTGGTTTGAAGGACCGGAGTTTTTGTATCAAATGTTTAAACAAATGCATGAAAATCAGGTAATCAAAGCCATTACTCCCGTGGAATATTTACGAATGTATCCAAACAATCAAGTCGTAGAACCCAGCGCTTCTTCTTGGGGAGATAAAGGGTATTACGATGTTTGGTTAAATCAATCCAATGCATGGATTTACCGACATCTGCATGCCATGGCAGATACCATGAGTGCGTATGCTTTGAAATACAAAGAGTGTGAAGACAACGACTATAAAAGAGTATTAAACCAAATGGTGCGAGAGTTGTTGCTCGCACAAAGCAGCGATTGGGCGTTTTTAATGACCACGGCAACGGCTACTCAATACAGTGTGAATCGAACCAAAGAGCATATCAGCAATTTTAATGCCTTAAAAGCGATGTTAGATGTTAGTAATCTAAATTTTGATATACTTTCGCAACTTGAATATAAAAATTCAATATTTGATTTTATAGATTACAAGATTTTTTTAGGAGAATAGCGCACGCATGATTGAAATATTTAATACCATTAGTAACATTGCCAAAAATTTAGAAGAGAACGTATTTGTTAATTGCCAAAACTTTATCAAACCTGAACTTGGCAATGAACAAATTCATCAAGATGTTTATCAATATTGTTCAGAAGTTATTGAAAAAGAGTTTAGTTTATCTAAAAGTGTTAAAGCCGTTGTGGGAAAAGACAGAAAAGGTTTAGACAGTAAACGACAACGAACATTTAGAAAAAAAATCAATGAAAATGGAAAGTTTTTAATCAGTTATGTAGCGATAGATAACGTCGATTTACTTGATGTGAATTTCTCATTAGGAACCATTTTTGGAGTCTATTTAAACAGTTTTGAAGCCGATTCTTTAAGAGCGGCCATTTATATAACCTATGGTCCTACGTTTCAACTTATTTTTGCTTCAAAAGATGAAGGAGTAAAATTTTTCTCTTTTGAACACGGCGTGTTTGTGCAAAAAGAGTCTTTTGTATTAAAAGATAAAGGCAATATTAACTCACCTGCAGGGGATATGAAAACGTGGAGCAGAGAACATAAAGAACTAGTAGAGAGCTTTTTTAATGAAGGGTATCGACTGCGAATGAGTGATTCATTGTGTTTAGATACGCACCAAATTTTATTCAAACGAGGGGGGATTTACTCTTCACCCAAAACACAAAAAGATCCTCATGGAAAATTAGAAGTGATTTTTGAAGCTTTTCCTATGGCGTTTATTATAGAAGCAGCTCAAGGAAGTGCCATTGATGGACAAAAACGAATTTTGGACATTAAAAGTCCTACCATCCACCAAAAAACACCGATTTATTTTGGTTCAAAAAAAGAGATTGCCAGAGTTTTCAGTAAGCTGAAAACGGGTGAGCAGTAAATAGTAAGAAGTGAGTAGTGAGAAGTTTTCACTCTCCATTTACCTCTTACTACTCACTCTTATAAGCAATCGGGTCAACCGCATTGGCTACTTTAAAGCCATTCAGACGCAATCGGCAACTATCACATACTCCACACGCCTCTTTTTCTTCTTTATAGCAACTCCACGTATGGTGTAAGGGCACATTGAGTTCCAATGATTTTTTGACAATATCTGATTTCATCAAATGTACCAACGGCGTTTTAATTTCAATGTGGGTAGTCTCTTTGGTACCTTGATTGATGGCTTTTGTCATTTTTTCAATAAACGTATCAGTGCAATCAGGATAGCCACTGCTGTCTTCTTCAACCACTCCAATAAACAGTGCCGTGGCTTCTTCTTTTTCAGCAATGGCAGCAGCAATTGAGAGAAATATACCGTTTCTAAAAGGTACATAAGTAATGGGAACTCCCGGTTTTACTCCGTCAATAGGCACATCAATGGTGGAATCTGTTAAGGCACTTGCCCCTATTTGGGTAAAAAAAGGAATATCAATCTCATATTTATTGGTAATATTTAAATCTTCACAAATGGCACGAAATGCTTCGAGTTCTTTGTTTTGGGTTCGTTGACCGTAATTAAAATGAACCGCAACTAACTCGTAGCCCTCTTGTTTTGCCATATAGGCACTTAACGTGGAGTCCATTCCTCCACTTAAAATAGACAATGCTTTTTTCTTATTCATGGGTTAAAAAATCCTTTGCTTTATCGGTGAAAAATTGCCAATTTATAGGAAGGATATTGACTTTGGCTTCTGCCTTAAGATGTTCTACTTTTTCATCAAGTGCAAGTATAGCATTGCAATGATTTAAGACATTCACCATGCCGGGGCTTCTTTTAGAAGAAGCACTGAAATATTCTCCATCGAAAAACCCGGGAATAAGTGTGATTCGACCGGCTTTATTTTTAAGAGATTCTTGCATTTTTCCTACTATGACATTGGGAAAAATTGCTTTGGCACCTTTGAGTTTTTGAACAATTATTTTTCCAAAGAGTTCAAAAATCAGGCTACACGCCAATGGATTTCCGGGAAGATTTAAAATAAACGTGTCGTTTATTTTCCCAAAAACGGTGGGTTTACCTGGTTTAATCAAAATCCCATCAAAAAGAGTTTGAAAGCCCAAGGAATTAAATGCCTCTTTGGTAAAATCGGCTTCTCCTACAGAAACACCACCCGAAGTAATGATTAAATCTGCCCCTAAAGAGTTTTTGATACTTTGAGCAATGGAGTCTATGGTGTCTTGAGCTTGTCCAATAAAATCGACTTCACAACCCAATTCTTGACATCGTGCAATTAACGTGGGGGTATTGGAATTATAAATTTGATACGATTGTATTTTTTCATAATGCAGTTTTAACTCTTCTCCCGAAGCAAACACCACAATTTTTGGTTTTTTATATACCTTAATGTGGGTTATTCCTTGAGAGGCTAAAAGAGTAATTTTGGCAAAGTTAATGTTTTCCCCTTTTTCAATCAGGGTTTCATTGAGTTGAATATCTTCTCCAATGTAACGAATATGTTGGTTGGATTTAATATTTTTAGGCAGTTCAACTTCGGTTTCATTGATTAATGTTGCATCTTCAAAAGGCACAATGGCTGTGCAATTGTGAGGAATTTTTGCACCGGTCATGATTTTAACGCACTGATTTTTTTCCAGCGTTATGGCTTTGTTGTCACCTGCAAAAATGGTATCAATAATCTTGGTTGGTAAGCCTTGACTTTCCAATAAGACTGCATAACCATCCATAGCAGAATTATCGAATTTTGGCAAAGCGTATTGGGCGAATAAACTTTGAGCAGCAATTTTTCCAAGAGCATTTTCTATGGGAACAATTTTAAATTTTGTTGTGGGTATGTGTTGTAATATAATTGCAATGGCATCGTTGGGTGTAACCGCCATAAAGGTCCTTTTAACTGTACGTGTTGATTATGCTTAGTTTCTATTTCAATTGGGTATAATACCAAAATTTTTTAATAAAGAGATAAACATATGGACATAATGCAAGATTCCATCAACACACATATTTATACAATTTTCTTTTTTTTAGGCATTATGCTTTTTAATTTATACACTGTTTCAACCCAAAACAATTTTATGCTTTTAGCCAAACGATTAAAGTTTATGACACCTTTGTATCACTTAACCAATGCCATAATCATCTACACAGGTGCTATCATAGCTGCCTATAAACACACCTTTACTCTGGCAATGGTGGTGATGATTGCCGCGTCCATTTTTTTGATGGTGATTGAAATCAAACGTTATAAAAAACAACGTGTTATAAAATCAGCCGATGTGGATTTACAAGAAGCTTTTTATCTTTATGCCAAAAAAATATACACCATTGAAATCATGGTATTAATTGCTGTTTATATTATTTCAAAGGTTTTATAATGCAGTTTGTCTATCATGAAGAAGCCAGTAAATCACTTTTAAATATTGAAGAGGAACTCTATAAATACCTAATCAAAGTACGACGACACACGCTAAACGACGTGATTGCTTTTCGTAATTTAAAAGACAATAATGTGTATGACTATAAAGTAGAGTTAATTTCTAAAAAAAGTGCGACCTTAAGTTTGGTAAAGACGCAAGAATATCCTTGCGAACTTAAACAAAACATTCACCTTGCATGGTGTGTGGTTGACACTAAAACCATTGAAAAAGAGTTGCCGTATCTCAATGAGTTGGGCGTGCAAAAACTCTCTTTTGTCTATGCGGATTATTCTCAAAAGAATTTTAAACTCAATTTTGACAAATACACTAAAATCTTAATTAACTCTTGCCAACAATGTGGACGCAGTTCTTTAATGCAGTTTGAAGTTTTTAACAGTGTGGATGAGTACTTAAAAGCCTATCCTCAAAGTTATATGTTTAATTTTAGTCAAAGTTCAATTGAAAACTCTTTGCCTATTCAAAGCATTATTATTGGGTGTGAAGGAGGCTTTTCTAAACGAGAAGTTGGACTTTTTGAAAGTTCAAAGATAGTAGGAATCAACAGCAATTTAATTTTACGAAGTGAAACCGCCATAACCGTTGTAGCCTCGAAGTTAATTCTTTAAAGCTAACAAAAAATTAACATTGGTTTTTTATAATTCTGAAGTGCCAAACACGTAAATTGGATAAATAACCTCCTAAGTTTTTATCTAAAAGCTGAAACCATTAAATACCTTTTGGTTTCAGTTTGTATCCTCTGTTTTTTTGTGAAGATATCAAATTTGATCCAATAATTTTGCGAAGATTCCAGATATGATAG
>JBAYZM010000119.1:0-7568 GCA_041672515.1 Arcobacteraceae bacterium | reverse complement strand
TTGGGTCGTCGAATCTCTTTTTTAATAAATTCTAAATCACCATCAATTTTATCAAATCCCATTAAGCCAGTTTCAAGTGAACACAATGCTTTTTGAATCGATTCATTAAACGTTCTTCCAATTGCCATGGCTTCACCCACAGATTTCATAGAAGTTGTAAGTGTTGAGTCAGCTTTTGGGAATTTTTCAAAGGTAAATCGTGGAACTTTTGTGACGATATAATCAATTACAGGTTCAAAAGAAGCCGCTGTTCCCGTAATGTCATTGGTGATTTCATCAAGTGTAAAACCCACCGCTAAAAGTGTTGCAACTTTTGCAATAGGATAACCCGTTGCTTTAGAAGCCAAGGCTGAACTTCGTGAAACTCGTGGATTCATCTCAATAACAATCATTCGTCCTGTTTTGGGGCAAATAGAAAATTGTACGTTTGAACCACCCGTATCGACTCCAATTTCTCGCAAAATTGCAAACGATGCATTTCGCATGTCTTGGTACTCTTTATCTGTAAGAGTCAAAGCAGGAGCAATCGTAACTGAATCTCCTGTATGCACACCCATAGGGTCTAAGTTTTCAATAGAACATACGATAATACAGTTATCTTTTCTATCTCGGATAACCTCCATTTCGTACTCTTTCCATCCCAACATCGATTCCATAATTTCAATTTCATTGATTGGACTGGCTTCAATTCCAGCTTGCGCTAAAAGTTTAAACTCTTCCATATTATATGCAACACCACTTCCACCACCAGCAAGAGTAAATGACGCTCGGCTAATCACAGGAAAACCAATATCTTTTGCAATTTCTATGGCTTCATCCACATTATACGCATTGGCACTTTTAGGTAAATCCATACCGATTTTAACCATCGCTTCATTGAAAAGATGTCGGTCTTCCCCTTTTTTAATCGCTTCTGGATTGGCTCCTAAGAAGTGAATCCCTTCAAGCATCCCTTTGTCGTACATAGAAGTTGCCACGTTAAGTGCTGTTTGTCCACCCATGGTCGGTAAAACGGCATCGATATTCTCTTTTTTAATAATCTCTGCAATGACCTCTTCTGTGATGGGTTCAATATAGGTTTTATCTGCAAACTCTGGGTCTGTCATAATTGTGGCTGGATTAGAATTGATTAATACAACTCGGTATCCCAACTCTTTTAATGTTTTCGTTGCTTGTGTTCCTGAATAGTCAAATTCACACGCTTGACCAATAATAATTGGTCCCGAACCGATAAGTAAAATAGATTTTATGTCTTCTCTTTTTGGCATTAAAGTTCCCTATAAGTTTTTTAAAAATTTGACTATTTTATCCAAGAAGTGCTTAAAAATTGGTTATGCGAGGAGCTATTTGCGTGCGTTGAAAGTAAAATGTACGGTTAAGTTACAAAAATGTCAACAATAAGGTAAGCCTACCTTATTGCTTTGGAAGTCCAAATTTTTGAGTGTTTAATTCACCCTCTTCATTGAACGATAAGTAGTATAAAATATCTTTTTTCACGGTTAATCCAGCTAAAAAACGAATGGCTAAATTGGCTTGCAAAGAAGCAATGTGCATCACAATAGGACACGCAATTCCATTGGGTTTTCGGTCATTGATTTTAAAGACCGCTTCATACGAAGCATTTTCAAAAAAGCACACTTGCCCATGAAACTCTTCGACACTTCCATAAATCCAAACTTGCTTTTTCTTCATGCAATATTCGTTAATCGCTGCTCGTGTGGGCAGGTTATCCGTGGCATCAATGATTAAGTCAAACTCTAAGTTTCGTTTGGCAAACTCTTCAAAACCTTCGGTGTAGGCTGTTACTTTCACAAAAGGACAACGAGCCACAATAAGTTCTTTTAAAACTTCGGCTTTGTATTTGCCATCATCGCCCACTTTAAAGCCAATTTGTCGGTGAATATTATGCACACCCACTTCATCGAAATCCACAAAAGCAAACTCCCCTATTCCACTAGCCCCTAAAGCAATAGCCAAAGAACACCCCAAACCACCACTTCCAATGATAGCCACTTTTTTGCCTTGAAGTGAATCTTGTGTCTCTTGTCCCCAAAGTTTGATTTGCCGATTAAAAAATTCATTGGCTTCTATCATGTTTAATCCTTATTAAATAAGTAAAGTTTATTTTTATTATTGTATGGTGTAATAATAGCAGATTTTCTTTAAATTTATTTGACGTTTGTCAAATTATACTTGAGTGATTTGGTTTGGTATTTTTCTCAAATTCAAACTCAATGAGTCTTAGTTATTAATTCATAAGCACTAATTTTATTTTATTCTATCTATCCAATAATCTGGATATCTATGATGATGAGCTATTGCAATTACTAAAATATAATCATCTTCTATAGAGTATAAAATATTAAAAGGAAATTTATTTATGATACATTTTCTAATATCTTTTTTAACTTTTACAAACATATTAGGAAATTTTTGTATTCTTTTTAAACTGTTATATACTTCACTTTTAAATTTATTTCCTAAGTGAGTTTGCTGTTCTTCGTAATATTCTTGTGAAGCATAAAGCTCTTGTTCAGCAAGTTCTAAAAATAAGATTTTCATTATTTAAAAATATCTTCCATAGGAACCGTTTTTAGTTCACCCTTTCGATAAGCTTCCAACCTTTTATCGGCTTCATCTGCCCATATTTGGTCTATTTCCTCATCTGGTTTATCAATACTTTTAAAAAGTTCATCAATAAGTTTTGTTCTTTCATTGACATTTAGAGTTAAGGCTTGTTCCAATAATTCATTTATACTCATATGCTAATCCTTTGTTTATTTATTGGATTTTTACTCATATTATTCCTTTTAAAAATTATATCTTAAATTATTCAAACAGACAATATAAATGCCAATTCGTAGTTGTTTCCATTAACTTATTTTAAATACTTAAGTTTTACTTTCAATTGCTCCATGTTTAGTGGTTGTTCGGAAATTCCGAACAACCACTTTTTCATCTAATTCTTCCTCTTCAAACCTTACAATTTTGATATTACCTTGTTCATTTTGGTAGATTAGGATGTTTTGATTGTTCATATTCTTACTTTATTTTTATCTTTTTATTCATTACATCATATTCATAATTAACAATCGTTTCATTTACAATTAGTTCTATAACTTCTTCAATGACTTCAAAAGGAACTGCAAACCATTCTCTTGGCATTATTCTTTGACCTTTTTTATCAAATAAATCCACATTTAAACATGTTTCTGCAAAAAATCTATGTATAAGATTTTCCAATTTATCTGCATTTCTGTTATAAACTTGATATGTAGCTATTTTTTTAACATCTGCGAATAAATAAGTTGCTTCATTTTTTGCATTTTTAATTCTTTCATCTACAGAAATACTTGAAAATCCAATTTTATATAAATTTTCTATATTTGAAATATCAGGATTTTTAGATTTAGATTTTAAAACATAGATCCATCCAGTTTGTTTATCTTCTTCTTTTACAAAATTAGCATTAGTAAATAAGTTTTTTTCTTCCTTTTCATCAACATTTGTAATCATCTTTCCATCTTTTTGAATTTGTTTGCCCAAAGAACGGAATAGCATTTCACTATAAGTTCCATTTTCAAATATTGTTTTAGTTCTTCCTTCTATTCTAACTCTATTACCAGATTTTTGAACCCATTCTGATTTCTCTAAATCAGCAGATTCAAAATATAATAAAACTCCACTAATAATATAGAAATTACCCACAATAAGATTTTGTTCAAAGTTGTCAAAATCTTTTAATTTTCGTTTTCCCTCTTTTATCTCTTGATGAACTTTTTGGAACATTTTTTCGTATTTCTCAAATTCTTTTTCACTTAGAGGTTTTCTTTTTGCAACAAAGTCTGTTTTAGCTCTACTATCATTTCTAGGAGTATGTTTATATCTAAAAATATCTAACTCATCATCTGCCTTAAGTAAACCTAAATCATCATCATTTAATATATCATCTAAAGTGATTTCTTCAATTTCTACATAACCTAATAAATTGTGTCGGTCAAATGGTTTTAAAACTTTTTTATCTTTTTCATTTTCTCTAAAATTACGAAGCTTCGCAAATAAGCCGTATTCTGACATACTTGAAGTATTTGGCTCTCTATCATTTTTATCAATGAATATATTTATCTCTTTAAATGAATCTATAAGTCTATCTTCTTCAGTTTTTATATTTGATGATTTTTGTTTTACATTTAATAAACCAAATTCATCATCATCAAAAATATCATCCAATGTTTTTTTATTCATTTTCTAATGCTCTTCTTCTTTTTTGTTCTCTTAAAAATATCAATGCTTCTGCCATTCTTTTTTCTTTTGAATCAAACGCTTGTAAACTAGGTTCTTCACCTGTTCTATTAACCCATTCTTTGATTTTCGGCCAAAGAATAATAGCTTCCTCTTCTGTCATGTCTATTTTAGTAGATTGAATATGCTCATCAATTAGTTTTAAAACTTGTGTTGTTACAGATTTTGATAAAATTTCAAAAGCTTTTTGAAAAGGATTTACTTTATCAATCAAGTCAATATGAATATCATCAATATTTATAAAACTTCCTGCCATCCTTATAAACTTTTTATCTCCTTGTTCTTCAATTGTACCATTTTTTATAACACTATCTACAACAACATATTGTCTAACAGCTTCAACATCTTCATCGTTTAAATCAGGGTAGATTTCTCTTATAATTTTAGGGATAAGAACAGTATTTATAGTTTCAGGCTCTAAATTTCCAGGCATTGCTTTAAGCATTTGGTCATTTTGTAAGATCCTAGCTTTTAAATCATTTAAGTCAGATTCTATAATACTTTTTGCCCTTTGTGAAGTTGGCAACTTAAATCCATTTATTCTTATAGTTGTTTTATCTTCATCATTATCATCTTCTTCATTATCCAAATCTTTTGGCTTAAAATTAAAATTTGGTGCTAAAACTTGCTCCATCAATAAAGATGCTGTAATTGCTTTCAACATATTATTTACAGCGACCTTTACATCATCATCTTGGGCATCTGGTGCAGCTATTAAATTTGTAAATTGAGCGTGTGTTTTATTATTACTATCTCTTGTAGCTCTTCCAATAATTTGAATAATTTCAGTTAATGAACCTCTGTACCCTATCGTTAAAGCATGTTCACAATAAGGCCAGTCAAAGCCTTCTTTTGCCATACCAAGTGCGATGATAATATCAATATCATCTGCTGATTTTATATTTCTTAAATAGTATGATATTTTATCTCTTGATTTAGAATTATCATTCACTAAATCTGCAACTTTTAATATTCTGCCTGACTTAGCACTTTTTATATACATTACACCAGTTTTTTCATCTTGATATTCCATTTCACCAAGTACATCTATTATATGATTTACTTCTTCATATTTCTCTTTTGATGATTCAACAGAGTTTACACTTGGAATATGAACAATAGTTTTTTTATTTTCATCTAAAATTTCTGCTAATGCTGACATCTCTTTATCAGGTTGTTTTTTAAAATATCTTCCAGTATAAAAATGATAACCAATACCCAAAGATTTTAAATACTCATAACCATTTAATTGAGAATAGTAGTTATAAGTTATAGGAATAAATTTTGCTTCATCTTCAGGCATTAATACAGGTTTACTGTCGCCCCTAAAATATGAACCAGTCATAGCTACTACATGTGCTTTTGATTTAGCCATAATATTTTTTAAAACTTCACCAAGTTTATTATCTCCATCTGCTGAAACATGATGAAACTCATCAATAGAAATTAATGTATCATCTAATTTTTTTTCATCTAGTCCTTCAAAAGCAAAACGAAAAGTTGCATGTGTACATATAAGAATTTTTTCATCAGGATCTTCTAAAAACTTTAAAAATGCAGATACTTTACTTTTCTCTTCCCCTGGGGTACAAAGATTATATTTTGGATTTGGACTCCAATCTATAAAAAAACCATCTTTTTTTAATTCTGTTGTTTCAAAAGATGCACCAATAGATTTTTCAGGAACAGCTACAATAACTTTTTTTATACCTTGATTTTCAAGCTTATCCAAAGCAATAAACATCAATGCTCTAGACTTTCCAGAGGCAGGAGGTGCTTTTAAAAGTAAATATTGTGCACTTCTACCTGCGTATGCTTTTTCTTGCATTTCACGCATACCTAATTCATTTGTTTTTTTACTTTTTCCAGTTTGTTGGTATGTTACATGTACTAAATCAGGCATTTATTTTATTCCTCTTCATTTTTTCGTTTTCTAGTTTTTTTTTCTTTTTGAAATAGTGTGTCTTTTTTTATCATCTCTTCATACATTTTAAATAAATATTCTAATCGTTCTGCATCATTTTTAAAAGGTTGCAAACGATAGCACTTTTCAATTGCTTCATCCAATTCTTGATGAGCTTTTTCTAAAGCTTTTGGCATAGTATCAGGATTATATAATTCGGCCATTGTTTTGCTTGAGTACTTTGCTCTTTCATCTAAAATAGCAAATACATATAAATTAAGATTTTCTTTTTGTTTATTCGTTATTTCAGGAAAAGGAAAAGTATTGTAACAAAGTACTGATGAATATCTAATCCTAGTTTCTAAACTACCTCCAACTGTTTTTACCCATAAGTTATGAGTATAAGAGCTAATAATGCCAAATATCCAAGGTTCTGCATCATATATTGCTTGTGCTGAATTTGGTATTATAAATTCTTTATCTAAAAAGCCTACGGGAATATATTTTCGTCTTTCAGAGGAAACTATAGGAATTATGATTGAATGCTCTTTTGCTTCATTTAAGTCCCTAAATTGATGTGGTCTTAGAGCCAGTTTTTGTAAAGACTCATCTTTACTCAAAAGTCTATTTTCTTTAACTTTATCAATTCTTCTTTTAATATCTACTATTTTTAGTGCTTCATCTAAATATTCATCTTTTATCCATAAACAATATCTATCCTTACCTTGTATAAATTCTGCAGAACCTGTAAGTTTTCTAATAAATTTACTTACATTCGCATTTGTATTTATTAATTTATCTTTTTCATCAGGAGATAATAATAGTTCATTACAACCTCCTGTATAATTTCCATAAGACATTTTTGGAATATCAATGAATGGTTTTTTTCGTTTTTCTATAGAAATATTTGAACCTTCTATTAAATAACCATTAATATTTTTCACCGTTTTTACAAATTGATTATTATAAAGTTTTTTTAGATTTGAGGTTTTATTTTCTAATCCTATAATAACTACAGTAACCCCTGCATTTCCTTTTGCATTATTTGTCCATTTAAAAGATTGATAAGCATAAGATATTTCAATATCTTCTTTAAAAATATTTGACCAAAAAACTGATACTTGTTCCCCTTGACAAATTGAATTAGTTGATACAAAAGCACATTTTGCATTTTTATCTTTAATAAAAAGACAGCCTTTATAAAACCAGCAAGCAATATAATCAAGAATTTTATAATTTTTTATACCTTTAAAAATAGAAGACATATCTTCTTTATGTGAAGCTTCTTGATTTCTAGAACCTAAATAAGGAGGATTTCCAATAATATAAACTTCATCTTTTTTTAAAATAGGACAAACATTCT
>JBAYZM010000118.1:0-7625 GCA_041672515.1 Arcobacteraceae bacterium | reverse complement strand
ATTCTAAAAGAGACGGCATTAAGGTTTCAGGAACATAACGACCACCAAATATACCAAAATGCCCATTAATTGGGTCAAATTTACTTGGCTTGGGAATGTAAAAATTATTCATATTTTTCCTTTTGTGAGAGTAACGAGTAACCAGTGACGAGTAACAAGTCTTTCTCGTCACTCGTTACTGTTCACTTGTCACTGTTCTAAATTTCCAGCACTGAATAGACTGGAGCTAATTGGCTTACTCGGGTTGAGCCATTTAAAAATTCTAAACTCATTAAAAAACAAACTTCCACTAATTTGGCTTTTGTATCCAATACCAGTTTTGATGCAGCCACGGCAGTTCCACCTGTTGCAATTAAATCGTCAATTAAAAGGACTCTGGCGTTGACGTTATTATTAAACGCGTCAATATGAATTTCAACTTCATCAAAACCGTATTCCAATTCATATTTTTCACAAATAGTCGTCCCAGGAAGTTTTCCTCGTTTACGAATCGGAACAAACCCAATGCCTAATCTGTCTGCCAGTGCTGCTCCAAAAATAAATCCACGGCTGTCAATTCCGGCAACATACTCTAAATTATAACTCTTATATCGAGCTTCTAAATGATCCATTAAAAATTTAAATCCCTTTTTGTCGTTTAAAAGTGTAGTAATGTCTTTAAAAACAATCCCCGGTTTTGGAAAATCTACCACGTCTCGAATCGTGCTTAGTAAATACTCTTTCTCTTCTAAATTTAATATCGTACTCATACATTTCCTCGCTTAGTTTGTAAATTCATCATCAATAATTTGACAAATGGTGTGGGCAAATAAAATATGCATCTCTTGAATTCGAGGCGTGTTATTGGAAGGTACTACGACATTTAAATCACACCACTCATTCATAGCTCCACCATCACGTCCACTTAAACCTAAAGTTTTGCAACCCATTTCTTTGGCAACTTTAAACGCATTAATCACATTGGCACTGTTTCCACTGGTGCTAATGCCTATGAGTAAATCCCCTTTTTGAGCAAGGCTTTCAACTTGTCGATCAAATACTCGGTCATAACCGTAATCGTTTCCAATAGCCGTTAATGCACTCGTATCAGTAGTTAATGAAATAGCAGGAAGCCCTCGACGCTCTGTTTTATATCGTCCGGTTAATTCAGCCGCAATATGTTGTGCATCTGCAGCACTTCCACCGTTTCCACATAATAATATTTTATTGCCATTTTTTAGCGTTTGTACTGCCAATAAAGAGGCTTTTTCTAAATCATCTTGCATGGTTTCAATAACTTTTTGAATCGTTTCTAAATGCGATATAAATTCATTTTTAATAACATTTTTCATTCACATACTCCATTAATTTTATTAATTGTATTGGTCGTACTTTTCCCGTCCACAAATTCAACAAGTTTGGTCTCTTTGGCAATATCACTTCCTACGACACACTTTCCTTCATAATCAGCCCCTTTAACTAAAACATCGGGTTGTATTTTACAAATGAGTTCATAGGGTGTATCTTCATCAAAAATGACCACATAATCCACACACTCTAAAGCACTTAAAATATACGCACGGTCTTCTTCATGATTAATGGGTCGACTTTGCCCTTTGAGTCGCTTAACACTGGCATCGGAATTAAGTCCTAAAATCAAAACATCACCAAAGCTTTTGGCAACATTTAAGTAGCTTACATGCCCTTTGTGTAAAATATCAAAACAGCCATTGGTAAACACTATTTTTTTGTTGTTTTGGTGCAATCGTGCGGCAATTCGTTGAATTTCATCGCATGTTTTAATATGCAATTCAATTGAACTTTTATGTAAACTGGATTTGTACTCTTCAATTTCATCCAAACTCACCGTAGCACTTCCCAATTTCCCTACAACAACACCCGCTGCTAAATTGGCGAATTCTACACTAGAAGCAATATCATTGTCCAATGCCAGTGCATATCCCAATGAAGCTAATACCGTATCACCCGCACCCGTTACATCGTACACTTCTCTGGCAACAGTTGGCTTAGTTACTACTTCATTGTTTTGTAAAAAGGCAATTCCATCTTCACTTAAGGTAATCATCGAGATTTCTAAAGAAGCAACCTCTTTTAATTTGCTTAATGCTTCATTTAAAGCGGCTTCATTGTTAATCGTAATATTGGTGGCTTCTTGCGCCTCTTTTTTATTGGGCGTTAAAAGATATGCCCCTTTGTATTTGCTGTAATCTTTTCCTTTAGGGTCAACTAAAACTTTTTTCCCTTTAGCATTGGCACATGCAATGAGTTTTTGCGATAATGAGTCGGTTAAAACACCTTTTCCATAATCGGAAAACAAAACAACATCGAACGATTCGATGGTTGCTTCAAATTTATCAAACAGTTGTTTTTGAGAATAGAGGTCAATATCTTCTTTGCTTTCATTATCGTATCGAACAACTTGCGAATGCGATGCCATAATCCGACTTTTTTTTGACGTTTTTCGATTTTGTTCTTCAATTAAAAAACTTTTAGCCCCTACAATTTGAAGCATCTGTTTTAGCTCATTGGCGGTTTCATCGCTTCCAATCACACTGTAAACACAAACTTGACTGCCTAAAGAGATAAGATTATTAATCACATTCCCAGCGCCACCTAAAACGGTGGTCTCTTTTTGAATATCTACAATTTGTACGGGTGCTTCGGGTGAAATTCGTTCACATTTTCCCCACAAATAGTGATCTATCATCAAATCACCGACAACAAGAATATTAGGTGAGGAGTGAGGAGTGAGTGGTGAGTGGTGTTTTATTATTTCCATTTTCTTCTTTCTATTTTTCTGACTTCTTACTTTTCACTGTTTACTTTTTAGAAACTTCAGATTGGTACAATCTGATAATTTCAGGCAAATAGGCTTTAATCCCCTCTTCCATTTCAAAACGAGGCACATATCCTAACATTTTAGTGCTCTCTTTGATATTGGCTTCGGTATGAAATTGATACTGTCCTACATACGGATTGGGGATATAATGTGTTCCTAACGTTGTGCCTAATTGTTGTTGTAAAATATCGGCAATATCTTGGAAACTTCGAGCTTTTCCTGTTCCCACGTTGTAAATTCCGCTTCGTTTAGGTTCACACGCTTTAATATTGGCTTGAATGACATCTTCAATATAGACAAAATCTCGCAAAATTTTATCACTGTCTTCAAAGAGTTTTGGCGTATTGCCGGCTAAAATTTGATGTCCAAATTGCACCACCGTTGAAGCGGTTTTATTTTTGAAAAACTCTCTTGGACCATAAACATTAAAGTAACGTAATCCTACAATAGAAATCCCCACTCCCGCTTCAATGTATTTTGCACTGATGTTATCCATCATCAATTTTGAAAACCCATACACATTGCCCGGATTTTCACAACCAACGGTTTGAGGACTTTGTGCATCGCCATACGTTGCAGCAGAACTGGCATAAATCATATTTGCCCCATGTTTAATGGCTAATTGCAGTAAATCTTCATAAGCATTGACATTGGTTTTGATCATCAAGTCTTGTTCACTGGCTGTGGTATCTGATATGGCTGCTTGATGGAAAATATAATCAAATTTATACTCGACTTCCAATTCCCGTAGAGTTTTTTTATCGTTAATATCACCACTAATAACCACGCCTTTAAAGCCAAGAAGGTTTTTATAGTGACCAAAGCTTTTTAGATTTCCATTGCTTAGGGTTTGTCCACTTCTAAAACAATCCAAAACTACCACCAAAGCATTGGGAAAGTTCTCTTGAAAGTAAAACGCTAAGTTAGAACCAATAAACCCAGCGCCTCCTGTTATTAAAATTGTCTTTTCATTAAAATCAATTGTATTATATTTCATTTGTTGTCCATATTTTATAATTTGCAAGATTTTATCCAAAAGAATGTTAGAAGTTTGTTAGAATAGAATTTTTATTCTATTGTCATATTTTTGTTGGTTTTAATGTTGCTTTAGTATAATGTTAACTTTTAAACGACATTTTAAGGCAATGAATGAAAAAAATCATTTTTATAACGCTTTTACTCTTTTTATCCACTCATCTGTTTTGCGTTGAGTTACAAAAAGCCAAACTTTTTAATTACACACAAAATATAGACAACTGGCTTATGAGTGAAAAACTCGATGGCATACGAGCCTATTGGAATGGAAAAGAACTCAAAACCCGACAAGGCAATAGTATTCAAGTACCGGCATGGTTTACACAAAATTTTCCTCCGTTTGAACTCGATGGAGAATTATGGAGCCAGCGAATGGATTTTGAAAATATCCAATCCATCGTTTTGGGTCAGTCAGACAATCAAAAATGGCAGCAAATTACTTATAATATTTTTGAAGTTCCAAATGCCAACGGTGATTTTATTCAACGTTTAAAAAAAGCTCAACTGTGGTTTTTGGAAAAAGACAATGCCAATGTTCGTATTATTCCACAAAAAATTTGTAAAAACAAAGAAGATTTAGAAGAGTTTTTAGAAGAAGTTACTCAAAATAAAGGGGAAGGAGTAATGCTTAAAAACCCCAATGCTTTGTATGAAAAAGGGCTAAGCAATTCTCTTTTAAAAGTCAAAAAATTTGAGGACATGGAAGGAAAAGTCATAGGTATTAATTACAATAAAACACAATTAAAAAGTTTGATTATTGAACTTCCCAATAAAATTACCTTTAATTTAGGCAATGGGTTTACACAAGAACAGCGACAAACACCACCAGAATTTGGATCCATTGTAACATTTAAATATTATGGTTTAACCAAAAATGGTAAGCCCAAATTTGCGTCATTTTTACATGAGAGGAAAGATTGAATTGGTAAATGGTGAAAAGTAAGAGGTAAGTTGTAAGTTGTAAAGTCACATTTTCTTACTACTTACTACTTACTACTTACTACTTACTACTTACTACTTACTACTTACTACTTACTACTTACTACTTACTACTTACTATTTTAAAGCAATCAACAATACTTTCACACACAAAATTTGCTTTGCTTTGTCTGACATCAAAGGAGTGTCCCGATTTGACTTGAATGGTATTTTTGATGTTCGCATTGTTTGCACATTGTATGTCGGCATCTTTATCACCAATCAGCCATGAGTGTTCTAAATCTACGGCATAATTTTTTAAGATATTTTCAATCATACCTGTTTTGGGTTTTCTGCATTCACAGATTTCATCGGGCGAATGAGGGCAAAACTCCACTTGAGCAATGGTTATTCCCTCTTTTTTAAACTCCTTGAGCATCCAAGAGGTTAACGTATTAAAATCTTCAATCCCATAATAGCCTCTTCCGATGCCCGATTGATTGGTAATAATAAAGAGTAAAAAACCTAATTTCTGAAACTCTCTTAAGGTTTCAAAAATGCCCTCAATAAACTCAAATTCATCAATGGCATACACATAATCCTTTTCAACATTTATAACGCCATCTCTGTCTAAAAAGATTGCTTTTTGCATTAATTAAAAAATCCTCTGAGAATCTTTTTACCATCTTCAACACCCGGTTGGTCATAAGCATTAACGTTTATCATTTTAGCCACCACAGAGGTTAAAAGTTCAAAGTAAAAGAAAAGTTTTCCAATGGCTTCTTCATTGATTTTATCAATTTCAATAATATCTAATGGAATATCATTTTTATTCAGCAGTGATTCAATAATAGAATCGGCTTGTTTGTTGATTAAATCTGAGAAATTGACTTCATTGACATAATCCAAGTTTTCCAAAAAAGGAATTGAAACTGTCGGAATTTTTAAAGTACAATCAAAATCTTTTACTTTTATAAAAGTAACCGATTTATCTCGTTTTCCTTCAACGATGAGTTGTAAAAATGAGTGTTGATCCGTTGGTCCAATCAAACCAATGGGAGTTAATCCTACATTTAAATACGAATTGATTTGTTTTTTACCTAAACTTTCTCCCCATAATTGCACATACCACGCATTAAAACTTCGGAAGGCTTCTGAGTATGAGAAAAGACAGTTGATGTTATATTTTCCAATGTTTTTGGCATAAAAAGAAGCTTTATGGCTTATTTCTTGATACGATTGTCCTTGTTCAAAAAAGCTTTTTTTGATTTTTAAAGCCCCTTGCAGAAGCATTTTAATATCTACGCCTAAAATAGCTAAAGGTAAAAGACCAACGCTACTTAAAACAGAAAATCGTCCACCAACATTAGCAGGAATTTCAAAATAAGGTAACTCTTTGCTTTGTGCTAATTTATAAAGCGCCGAACCTTTATCGGAAATAATCACAAACTGTTCTTGAGATAACGGAACCAATGATAAAATGTATTTAAAAATTGAAACCGTCTCAATAGTTGAACCCGATTTAGAAATAATAATAAACAAAGAATCACTCAAATCCAACTTACTGAAGGTTGAATTCAATAAAACAGGGTCGGTACTTTCACAAAAAAAGAGCTTTTTTTCAAAGTTATTTTTGTATCGTAAAAAATCGTACACCGCACCCGTTCCTAAAGAACTTCCGCCAATGCCCACAACCACAATGTTTTTTTGAACTACTTTTGAAGCAAATGCAATAATTGCATCAATATTTTGTTCGGGTAAATTGTAGTAGCCAATCTCTTGTGACTCATGAGAAATCTCATCAAATATTTTATTGTCCACGTTAAACGCTTCAAAGAATTGCTTATTTTCCAAGGTGAATCCTTAATTTAAACTATAGATGGTATCTACGATACCTTTTTGGCTTAATTTTTCACAAATTGTACCCACATCTTCGTTAATATTTACTTCTAATTCATACTCATCTAATTCAATTTTAATGCATTGGGAATCTTTTTCTTTAAATACCAAAGAGGTATCTTCTATTTCCCAAATAGAGCTGTTTAAACTCACCACATCGGATATTTTATCAACTTTCTTATTGAGCATATAATGCCCTTGAATCGCACTTGTGACTGTAACAACATCTTGTTTAATGGTTGCAACTAACGCTTCATTTTTGGTGTCAAACAATTTTGGCATTGCCACACTGGCAATAACCCCAATAATCACTATGGCAAAAACCATTTCAAGTAAAGAGAATGCCTGTTTATAATTTTTCATCGAGTCTGCCTTAAAATAAAATAAGACAGATTGTAGCATTTATGTGATTAAATATAAGAGAAAAGTTAAAAGTGAGTGGTAAAAAGTGAGTTGAGAGAGATAAAGTCACATCTTTTCACCATTCACCATTCACCATTCACCATTCACCATTCACCATTCACCATTCACCATTCACCAATCACCAATTTATATTTTATGTTCAAATTCGGGAACAATTTCTTTGAGTTTTTCTAACTTATTGCTGGCATTAATCAATTCAAATATATCGTGGTTTAATTTCACAATATCATAATACGTTCTACCTGCAACGGTAATAGAATCGTATTGCGTATTGGCTTCTGTGTCATCAATGAGTAACTCTTCATACAATTTTTCACCCGGTCTTAAGCCTGTAAATTCTATGGAAATATCATCACGATTACTCAGTTCAATCATTTTTTGGGCTAAATCAACTATTTTGATAGGTTCTCCCATATCTAAAATAAAAATTTCACCCCCTTTTCCAATACTTGCTGATTGTAAAACTAACTCACATGCTTCTGTGACTAGCATAAAATATCGAGTAATATCC
>JBAYZM010000117.1:0-7651 GCA_041672515.1 Arcobacteraceae bacterium | reverse complement strand
GTATTAACACGATTAAAGGAGTTTATGAATGGACAAAGCTGACTTACACGAAGCACGAACCAATCCAGAGTTTTTAAACTATTTAGAACAAACAAGGATTGATGCCATAGAAAGTGAAAATATTTCAGCTTTATATGAAGTGTTGGATTCCATGCTGATTTTGGATTTGGATGAAGAAAAAATCAATGGTATCTATGAAAACATTTTAAAAATTTCATTTGAGAAAATTGAAGCCATTGTCAATGGTGGAAAAAAACTCAAACTCTTAAATGATGAGTTACTCTATATTCGCTCATTTTACGAACACGCCATTGAAAAATGGAGCTACAACGATTTTGATGGTGCAAAAGAGTTTTTCTTTTTATTAACCCATATTGTAGAAGATGAAGTGTTGGTTGAAGCCTTAAATGTGCATTTAATTGCATGTTCTAAAGCCGTTGATTTAGATACTTTTTATGACAACAATGTCAATACAAAAGTGGAAGAAGTCATTGAACAATACGGTTATTTTATTGTGCATTTTACGTTTGGCACCAAAACCTATTTGGAAGAAAACAAAGCCATTTTAGCAAACGAATTTGAAAATTTAAAACACTTATTGGATTAATATATGAAAGTACATTTTATAGGAATTGGCGGAATTGGTTTATCTGCCTTAGCTCGATTTTTAAACTTTGATGGACATGAAGTTTGTGGTTCTGATATGAAAAATTCACCCATTACAAAGGCATTGGAAGAAGAAGGAATTAAAGTATCGTGTCCTCAAGATGCTTTAAATATTAAAGATGACTTTGATTTAGTCATTTACTCTGCTGCGGTTACGGATGAAAATCCTGAATTAATAGAAGCCAGACTTAAACAAATCCGAACTCTTTCACGAAAAGAAGCCCTGCCCATTATTTTAGGGGATAAGAAAAACTATTGTGTGGCTGGAGCGCATGGAAAATCAACAACAACGGCAATGTTGGCTTCAATACTACAAAGTACCGCACTTATTGGTGCTATTTCAAAAGACTTTGGCTCAAATTTTAGATATGTCAATGATTTAGTGGCTTTTGAAGCCGATGAGTCAGATGCTTCTTTTTTACTTTCAAGCCCCTATTGTGCCATTGTTACCAATGCGGAACCTGAACATATGGAGTATTACCACTATGACTATGATAAATTTTATGAGTCTTATGAAAAGTTTTTAAGTCTTGCAAAAAAAAGAGTCGTTAACGCTGAAGATAAAGACATTCAAAAATTAAAAATCGAAGATGCGCTTTATTTATACCCTTCTAAAGATATTAAAAATCTTTGTTACACTCTAAAAAACAATCAACCTTGCACCAAGTTTGATTTAAAAGAGTATGGCACATTTGAAGTTTGGGGATTTGGATTTCATATGGCAACCAATGCTTCTTTGGCAATATTAGCAGCGCTTAATGAATTGGATATTGAAACCATCAGAAAAAATCTTTTAAACTATAAAGGGATTAAAAAAAGATTTGATATTGTTCAGGCCAATGAAAAGTTTGTGGTCATTGATGATTATGCTCACCATCCAACTGAGATTGAAGCCACAATGAAATCAATTGAATTATACGATAATCTGACCAATCTCAACAAAAGAGTTGTTCTTTGGCAACCTCACAAATATGCAAGAACCAGTGATAATCTTGAAGGGTTTAAAAAATGTTTTAGAAGATGTGATGAACTGATTATTCTTCCCATTTGGACCATTCCAGGTGAGAAAAAAATCGATATCGATTTTGAAAAAGAGTTTGCACAATATCATCCAATATTTGCCGATAAAATCATTACAACCCATGGCAAAATAGAATTAATCAAAGATGAAAAAATCATCAAAACGTATGATGAAGGTATTTTTATAGGCGTAGGAGCAGGAGACATTACGTATCAATTGAGACCTTAAGGAATATTGTACTAGTATTGTAAGAAATCGCTAAAAGGATAATAATTGAGAATTTTAGTCAAAGAGTTTATTAAAAAAGAGTCATCTTCGGGTGTGATTCTTATTTTTATAACTCTTTTAGCACTGTTTTTAAGAAATTCTCCTTTTTCCATCTATTATACAAATATTTTGCAAACCACCATTGAAGTCAGTATTGGTGAGCTGCTTGAACTTAAAAAACCTTTAGTCCTTTGGATCAATGACGGTCTTATGGCTCTGTTTTTTCTGCTCATTGGTCTTGAAATCAAACGAGAGTTATTGGGTGGACATTTATCCACATTTTCTAAACTTGCCCTTCCCGGATTAGCCGCCATTGGGGGAATGCTTTTTCCTGCATTGGTTTTTATTGCGTTTAATTACCATGATCCTTTTGCCTTAAAAGGTTGGGCAATTCCAACAGCTACAGATATTGCCTTTGCTTTAGGAATTTTATCGTTGCTGGGAAATAAAGTACCCGTAACGTTAAAAATCTTTTTAATGGCATTGGCTATTATTGATGATATTGGCGCCATTTTGATTATCTCTTTTTTTTATACGCACGAACTCTCGTTAGTCTCAATATTTTTAGCCTTATGTTGTTTTGTTATTTTACTCATTATGAACCGATTAAATGTTGTACGTATCACTGCTTATATTATTATTGGCATATTGCTTTGGGTTAGTGTTCTCAAATCGGGAGTTCACGCCACTTTGGCTGGAATTATTTTGGCGTTTACGATTCCTTTGAATATGAGAAATGATGAGGGGAAACATATCTCACCCGCACGTATATTACAAAAAAATCTGAATTTTTGGGTGGCATATTTTGTTTTACCCATTTTTGCATTTATGAATGCAGGGGTTGATTTAAGCACGATTTCTTTTAAAGATTTAACCAATGATGTCGCACTGGGAATTACATTGGGACTTTTTTTTGGAAAACAATTAGGTGTCATGGTTTTTGTCTATTTAGCTGTAAAATTTAATTTAGCGCAACTTCCCAAAGGGGCAACTTGGACGCAAATGTACGGAGTAGCTGTTTTAACGGGGATTGGTTTTACCATGAGTTTATTCATTGATTCTTTAGCGTACAATGATTCTGATATCTTTATGCACACCGATAGGCTCGCCATTTTAGTGGGTTCTCTTCTTTCAGGTGTAGTAGGATATTTTATTTTAAAATATGCAAAAGCAAAAAGATTTTCTTCTATTCCTATGGAATAACTGCGGTTACTCTTCCATTTTTAACTTCAATTTTTCCTTGCAATTCATATTCAAAAACAGTGCTGCCATACGTTGAAACCACTTCATCGTACAACGGATTAGTTTTACAATACTCTAAAAAAGCATCACTGTTTTGTGGAGTTTCTTGCAGTGGTGCAAATTGGTTAACAAATGCATCAATATCATAAATGGCATGCGCCAAATTATTTTTAAGTAAATGATTGGTTCCTTCACTCTCACCTAAACGATGGGGAAAAACATAAATGGGTTTTCCCATTTTCAAAGCAAACTCAACACTGCGTAAACTTCCACTGTTCATATCGGCTTGTGCCACGACTAAAACATCACCTAAGGCTACAACCATTTCATTGCGAGCTACAAAACTCCATGGAGTTGCTTTAAAATCACACGCATACATACTCATTGCCAAACCATTTTCATGGATATTACGAATAAGTTGCCGATTTATTGCAGGATACATAACCTCTAATCCTGTGGGACTGACCAAAATAGTATTTTCAACACCAGCCGAGGCATGTGCAATGGCATCAATTCCAATGGCTCCTCCACTGACCACACAAATTCCAGCTTGTGCTAAACGTTGAGCTAACTGTTGTGTCAAAATTTTTGTGCTGTAAAAGGGATTTCGTGTTCCCACAATCGATATTTTTATTTTTTCTAATAACGCTTTATTTCCAACATAATACAACTCTTTGGGATAACGTTGCATGAATTCTAAGGCTTTAATGTGAAATGATACGGGATGAATCATTCTCTTCCTTTATTATTGTTACTCAAATGTTATTATATATTATTCTTCATTAAATAAAAGAATATTAATTTTCAAAAGAAAATAATTATTCTTTAATAATTATTAGTTTATAATTCTACAATTCAATTTTAAAGGAGAAGAAATGAAAATTGGAAAAATATTAGGAATGACTGCATTAGTAACCACTATTGCACTCTCAAGTTCGTTAGTTGAAAAAGTAAAAAACAGTGGGATTAAACCCATCCCGTCAAGCAATTTAGAGATATTAAAGTTGATCGATGACCCAAAAGATCCTATTACCAATGCCAAAGTAGAATTAGGGAAAAAACTCTATTTTGACCCAAGACTTTCACGAAGTAATTTAATCAGTTGTAATACCTGTCATAACCTTGCCTTAGGTGGTGCAGATAATGTAAGTGCAGCAGTTGGTCATAAATGGACTGCTAATCCTCATCACTTAAATTCACCAACCGTGTACAACTCGGTGTTTTTTGATGCTCAATTTTGGGATGGAAGAAGTGCTCACTTAGCTGACCAAGCACAAGGTCCTGTACAAGCTGGTCCAGAAATGGCTGCACCAAAAGGTTTGGTTGAAGAAAGAGTTAACTCAATTCCTCAATACATTGAAGAGTTTAAAGTGGCATACGGAGATGATGTTAAAATTAATTTTGAACGAATCACTTCAACCATTGCTATTTTTGAAAAAACATTGATTACGCCATCACGGTTTGACCAATACATAAATGGAAATGACAATGCATTAACCAAAGAAGAGAAAAAAGGGTTAACCACATTTATTGACAAAGGGTGTGCATCTTGCCACAATGGTATTGCTTTAGGAGGAACGCTACAACCGTTTGAAGTAGCCGCTAAATATACATTTGCGAAAATCGGAGATTTTAAAGGAAATGAGCAAGGCATGGTAAAAACTCCAACTTTGAGAAATATCAGTGAAACAGCACCGTATTTCCACAATGGAGCAATTTGGTCTTTAAAAGAAGCCGTTAAAGAGATGGGTTCTGTTCAATTAGGGATTAAAATCAACGACAAAGATGCCGATGATATTGTGACGTTCTTAAAAGCCTTAAGTGGTGAAAAACCAACAATTACCTACCCGCAACTTCCTGCAAGTACGGATAAAACACCCAAACCAAGTTTTGATTAATCCTAAAAAAGCCATAGTTTCTATGGCTTTTTTACCTCTTTACTCCAAACACTCCACAATTTTAAGTTGATATTGCATTTTAAACGCTTTATAAATAGACTCTAACTGTTCTAATTCACTTTGTCCTAACAGAGTCAAATGCTGTTTTAATCGCTCTTCAATCGTTTCTGTAGGCTGTTGCAATAAAGATTTAGCAATATAATTTTCGATTAACACCATTCCCAAACGTTTAATGGATTGCGTAGAATCTAAGATTTCCAAAGCTTCTTGGGTCAAATTTAATACTTCTTGAACAAGTGATATATCAATTTCTTTGCTGTACGCTATTTTATACAGCATATTCAGTGCCAAATTGTGTAAGACAATGGGCATTTCATCTCTGTCGCCCACAGATTGTTTCAGCACCATTCCTAAGCGTCCCAATTGAATAGAGGTATTAATTATAGCTTCTTCTTTGATGCTTTGTTGGAGATACAAACAGCGATAACTGATTGCCATATTCACAAAAGTAGCCCCGTATTCAAAAGCTCCCAACGTAGGAATCGCCAAACACTTTTTATAGTATCTGATGGCTTCATCTAAATTATTGTTCCACTCTTCATAATTGGCTTTGATGTTATAAAAATGCCACAACCATAAAGGAATATTGTCTTCATTGTGTGAAAAAAGAAGCGTTTCAAGGGTAGTAAGTGCTTCCAAACCCTCTTGTTTTAATGCCAAATTGCGTTGACTGATAATAATCCATGCCGCTTTTCTTTGAAAATAACGCACTTCGATATCGCTTGGTTTGTTATTTTTACCCATTTGAAATGATTTGGGTAAGCTTTCATAGGCTTGTTCAAATTTTCCCATTCGTTCATACAAGGAACAAATATTAAGAGCATATTTATTGGGATTGATTTCATACAAATAGTGTGTAAGTAAAATGGCTTGTTCAAAATGCCCATTTCGTTCAAACAGAAAAATCAAGTTGTTTAAAGCTTCAATGCTTAACTTTCTGTAATAAGATTCATTGGAACTTTCAAAGGTATTAACATCGTTAAAATCAAACATTTTTCCCGCAATATCAAACCAATAAAAATTAATCAGTTCATACTGTTGTTTTTGCTTTGTGGTCAAAATAAATTTTTCTAAAATTTTGATACTTCGTTGTTGATCTAAAACGATATCTTTGACATAATAGTACAAAATCAGCAACGAAATAGGGTTTTCAAAAATAGCCACGCACTCTTCAATATGATTTCTTAAGTAATATGCCAAACGTCTTTGTTCTTGGCTTAACTCTTTAAAAAGCACATTGGGTGAAAAATAGATTTGCAACGATTTTTCTTGCTCCAAAAATTGAAAATCATCAAAACTGCGATTGATAAAATTTTGAAATCCAAAAATAAGTTTATTGCGGGAATCCTCTTCTTCTTTGATAAAATTCTTTCCACAATACTCAAAAAGTTCAAGGGATATAAAAACTTTTTTATTGTTCTGTTTTGCAATGCGTGTAGAACATAATTGCAACATCGTATATAATTTTTGCTCTCGCAAAGAGAGTAAAATCTCCACATCGCAAGAAGCATATTCTTTTTTTTCTTTAAGAATATCAATATTTTGGGCTGTAAACTCTTGCAAGTATTGTGTTATTGTTTGAAGATTGTCGTTTCGTATGTACAAATGTACGGTAGTAAATTGGCTAAAAATGGCTTTGCACACAATTTTCCACAACCAATGAGAAGACTCCTCTAAATCGAAGTTGTACAAATGCAAAGCAGTTTTTTTATCAAAAGTAGAAAAAAGCAATTTTAATTTTTTTAATTTTCGTACATCTTTATTGAACCAAGAAGACAATATATCTTTAAATTCACTGCCCTCCCCCTCTAAAATAGAAGGCATCATCAACAATCCAATACAAAAAATCAATACAAATCCAAATGCAATATAATCTTCAAAATCCCAATTAAAGGGCATTTCAAAGATGAGTTTTTTTAAAAAATCTTCATAGATTGAAACCGATAACAACGCCAGCAAAATCACACTCACTGAAATAATTGAAATCAGTACAGAAAAGAAGCGCTTTTTTAAAAAGTAGAAAAAAGAAGAACTTCCCGCTTCAAGCGAAATATCTGCTTCAAATTTATCTAACGTATCACTTTGACAATACGTTAAGTGTAAAGCGTTCTCTTCTTTAGCAACACAACTTTGTGCAAGCGATTTTCGTTTTGCTTCGCACAATTGCGAGAGATGAATAAAACAATTATGGGGTGTCATTTTGCATTCCTTCTCGTGCGGCAGCTTGTTGTAGGGGATCAGTAAAATGATAATCTCCCTCTTTTAAAGAAAAAGGGTACGACTCAAGCGATTTTTTAAAATCATTGACAAAAATTTCCTCGTAATGCCCCAATGCCTCTTGAAGCACATCGATATAACGTGCCGGAATAAAACTATTGGCATCACCCTTTTGGGCAATTTTTTCATTATTGGTTGTCATAAAAGCCATTAAGGGGGTGTCGAACTTTTTATTAAGCACATTCTTGGCATCGATTTCAATGCAAGCGTAATTTTTTTC
>JBAYZM010000116.1:0-7656 GCA_041672515.1 Arcobacteraceae bacterium | reverse complement strand
AAGTTATGTTATAAATTACACTATGATTTTGCACAAGGAGAACGACGATGGATTATCGAATCGAAAAAGACACCATGGGTGAAGTTAAAGTGAGTTCAAGCCATTTTTGGGGCGCTCAAACGCAACGTAGTTTGGAGAATTTTAAAATTGGAATTGAAAAAATGCCCAAAGAGTTGATAATGGCATTTGCTTATTTGAAACGCTCGTGTGCTTGGGCAAATGAGTCGTTGCAGTTATTGCAAACCGATAAATCCAACGCCATACAACAAGCGTGCGAAGCAATTTTAGCAGGAAAATACAGTGATAATTTTCCCTTAAGTGTGTGGCAAACGGGCAGTGGTACGCAAACGAATATGAACTTAAATGAGGTCATTTCCAGTTTAGCTACCCTTGCTTTAGGAGAAGATTTTACAAAAAAACGCCTTGTGCATCCCAATGATGATGTCAATATGTCGCAAAGTTCCAATGACACGTTTCCTACGGCGATGCGAATTGCGTTTATTTTGGAATTGGAAAACCGCTTACTGCCTGCGGTTGAGAATTTGGAAAAAGTATTGTTTCAAAAGCAAGAGGAGTTTCGTGATATTATTAAAATAGGGCGGACACATTTGCAAGATGCAACGCCTTTAACTTTAGGGCAAGAGTTCAGTGGTTATGTGGAAATGATGAAAAAAGCCAATGCACAAATCCGTGATTCCATAAAATATCTGCAAGAGTTAGCTATTGGTGGAACAGCAGTGGGTACGGGCATAAATTGTCATTGTAATTTCAGTGCATTGGTGTGTGAAAATTTAAATCAAATAACAAAAACACAGTTTCCTTTTGTCTCTCATCCCAATAAATTTCACGGCTTAACTTCTCACGATGGAGAGGTTTTTTTAAGCGGAGCGTTGCAGGCATTGGCTGCTAATTTAATGAAAATAGCCAATGACATACGATGGCTTGGAAGTGGTCCAAGAAGTGGTATTGGAGAGTTATTTTTACCTGCAAATGAGCCGGGCAGTTCCATAATGCCGGGCAAAGTCAATCCCACTCAAGCAGAAGCCATAACCATGGTTGCCGTTCAAGTCATGGGAAATCACACAACCGTGGGAATGGCAGCCAGTCAAGGCAATTTTGAATTGAATGTTTTTAAGCCCGTTATTGCGTATAATATTTTGCAATCTATTGGATTATTAAGTGACAGTATGCACTCTTTTAGTGAACATTGTGTGCAAGGAATTGTGCCAAATTATGCAAAAATTCAAGAACATGTTAATAACTCGTTGATGTTAGTAACAGCACTTAATCCACATATTGGTTATGAAAAAGCAGCGCTTATTGCCAAAGAAGCGTACAAAAATTGTACAACACTAAAAGAGGAAGCATTTAAGTTGGGGTTTTTATCGTATGAAGAGTTTGACAGACTTGTGCAACCAAAAGATATGGTTTTCCCAAAAAGTTAAAAAATAGGTCACAGTGTTACTTTTTATCATGCTTTGGTGTAACCAATTTAAACAATAAAAAAAACTTGTGCAAAAATTACAATAATTGTACATACATAAAAAGTTCAATGTGATATACTACAAGCACTTAAATACACAGGAGATATATATGAGTTTAATTGCTGATTATAAAGCACATACACAAGATAGAGCCAATGAAGGAAATTTACCTCCATTACCATTAACAGCAGCTCAAACTGCCGAACTAGTTGAATTACTAAAAGCGAGCAAAGTTGAAGAAGCTGATTATTTATTAGATTTATTCACCAATAAAATCAATCCAGGTGTTGATGATGCAGCTTATGTTAAAGCAGCATTTTTAAATGACATTGTTCAAGGTAAAGTGGCATGTTCAGTGATTTCTAAAACTCATGCAATCGAGATTTTAGGAATGATGATGGGTGGATTTAACGTAACTCCACTAGTAGAAGCTTTAAAAATTTCAGAAGTTGCAGACGCTGCTGCAGCTCAATTAAAAAATACTATTTTAGTTTATAATTCATTTAATGATGTCAAACAAATGATGGATGCAGGAAATGCAAAAGCTAAAGAAGTTATCGAATCATGGGCTGCGGCTGAGTGGTTTACGAATAAACCTGCTTTAGAAGAAGCAATGACGTTAACAGTTTATAAAATCCCTGGTGAAACCAATACGGATGATTTATCTCCTGCAACTGTTGCATTTACACGATCAGATATTCCATTACACGCAACGGCGATGTTACAATCACGAATGGAAAAACCATTAGAAAAAATGGCTGAGTTAAAAACAAAAGGTCACCCTTTAGCTTATGTTGGTGACGTTGTTGGAACAGGGTCTTCAAGAAAATCAGGTATCAACTCTGTTCAATGGCACATGGGAAGAGATATTCCAGGTGTTCCAAATAAAAGAACAGGTGGAGTGGTATTAGGTTCAATCATCGCTCCAATTTTCTTCAACACTGCGGAAGATTCAGGATGTTTACCAATCGAAGCTTCTGTTGATGCTTTAGAAACGGGTGATGTTATTACAATTAAACCATATGCTGGTGTAATTGAAAAAGATGGTGCTGTTGTTTCTAAATTTACTTTAGCTCCAAATACTTTAACAGACGAAATGAGAGCAGGGGGAAGAATTCCTTTAATTATTGGAAAAGGTTTAACTGCAAAAGCCAGAGCTGCTTTAGGTTTAGGTGCTTCAACGGCATTTATTGCTGCTGCACAACCTGCTGATAATGGAAAAGGGTTTACTCAAGCTCAAAAAATGGTAGGAAAAGCGTGTGGAGTTAAAGGTGTTAAACCAGGTATGTATGTTGAGCCAATTGCAACTACTGTAGGGTCACAAGATACAACTGGACCAATGACCAGAGATGAGATTAAAGAACTTGCTGCATTATCTTTTGGTGCAGATATGGTTATGCAATCATTCTGTCACACGGCTGCTTACCCAAAACCAGCAGACATTAAATTAAGACACACTTTACCTGAGTTTATCTCTTCAAGAGGTGGAGTTACATTAAGACCAGGTGATGGTGTTATTCACTCATGGTTAAACAGATTATGTTTGCCAGATACAGTAGGTACGGGTGGAGATTCTCATACAAGATTCCCAATTGGTATTTCATTCCCAGCTGGATCAGGATTAATCGCATTCGCAGGTGTTACAGGTATGATGCCTTTAACTATGCCAGAATCTGTATTAGTAAGATTTAAAGGTGAAATGCAACCAGGTATAACTTTAAGAGATTTAGTTAATGCCATTCCTTACCAAGCTATTCAAGACGGTTTATTAACGGTTGAGAAAAAAGGTAAGAAAAATATTTTTGCTGGAACAATTGTTGAAATTCAAGGTTTACCAGACTTAAAAGTAGAACAAGCATTTGAATTATCAGATTCAGCTGCAGAAAGAAGTGCGGCTGCGTGTTCTGTTCAATTAAATAAAGAACCAATTATTGAATACCTATCTTCAAACATTGCATTAATTGAAAAAATGATTGAAGAGGGTTATGAAGACGCTAAAACGCTTCAAAGAAGAGCGGACAAAATGAAAGAGTGGATTAAAAACCCAGAATTATTAACTCCCGATGCTGATGCTGAATATAAAGCCATCATCGAAATTGATTTAAATACAATTACTGAGCCAATTTTAGCTTGTCCAAACGATCCAGATGATGTTGATACATTAACCAACATCAACAATGACCCAAAAAGAATTAAAAAAATCGACGAAGTATTCGTAGGTTCTTGTATGACAAACATTGGATTATTCAGAGCGTTAGGTGAAGTACTTAAAGGTGAAGGTGAAGTTCCTACTAAATTATGGATTGCACCACCAACAAAAATGGATAAAGAACAATTAACAGAAGAGGGATATTATTCAATTTTTGCAGCTGCGGGTGCAAGACTTGAAATTCCTGGATGTTCTTTATGTATGGGTAACCAAGCACAAGTTTCTGAAGGTGCTGCTGTATTCTCAACAAGTACAAGAAACTTTGACAACCGATTGGGTAAAAACTCACAAGTGTATTTAGGTTCTGCTGAAGTCGCTGCAGTTACTGCACTTTTAGGAAGATTACCTTCAGTTGAAGAGTACATGAAAATTGTACCTCAAAAAATTACTGAGAAAAACAAAGATGGTGTTTATAAATACTTAAACTTCCATCAAGTGACTTCTGAGCAATTAACAACATTAGTTCACTCTTAATCGTTACACTTAAGCCCAACTCTTTGGGCTTAAGTTCTCTTTCTTCACTTTTTTAATCACTATTAAAATTTTTTACAATATAATGAGGCAATTTAAATCAAGGGTTTATTTTGTCCGTAAAAGAACGTAAAAAAACATCTATCATTGAAAACTCACTTAAACTTTTTTCTCAAAAAGGGTTTTATAACACCACCATCCCTGATATTGCAAAAGCCATGAAAATGAGCGTGGGTAATATGTACAACTATTTTGCTTCCAAAGAAGAACTTGCCAAGTGTGCGATTAAATATTCTACCAATGTATTAGCACTGGAATTGCGAGAAGTCAATAATTTAGAGATAAGTTCCAAAGAAAAGATTTTTGAATTTACACGACGATATTTCACCAAAGTTAAAGAAAATCCAGAAATCATTGAATACTTTTTAAGAGTCTATTTGTCCAATCGTGAAGTCTTCTCGCAAGGATGTGAAGGCTTTTTATGCGTGGGAGAATTTGTAACGGAAGTGATGATTTTACTGGAAGAAGGGGCTTCTAAAAAAGAGTTCAGAGACCAAGATTTTTTTGCTGCATTTGGAATGTTTATGGGAAGTTTAGGGGGCTTTGCTTTTTTAAGTGGAGAAAAAGTCTTAGAAAAAGATTTAATGCAATACAGTGATTTAATTGCTGAAAATATTTACAGAGCCTTAAAGTATGAGGAGTAAACCCACTCTTGTTTGGCTTCAAGCACTTACGTGCAATGGAAATACTCAATCTTTACTCAGTTCAAATCATACGCGATTTGAACAATTTTTATTGGCTTTTGATATTATTTATCATCCCAGTTTAACCAATACGATAACGCTTAAAGAGGTTGTTTCTTCTAACAGTGAAATTGACTTTTTATTGGTTGAAGGGGCAATCACTTCTCAAACACACTTTTTTTCTTTGAGTGATATGAGTGTTAAGACCATTTTGCAGACATTGGCACAACGAGCTTCTTATATTATTAGTGTGGGAAGTTGTGCTGTATTTGGTGGAATTCATGCAAAATTTGAACAAAATAACGATATTCAAGGAGTTGAAAAGAGTTTAGAGCATATTACTCCTAAATCCAATCACAAAATTATTCATTTGACAGGGTGTCCTGTGCATCCTGAATGGATACTTCAAACACTCTTTACGCTTAAAGCCAAAGGGGTTATTCAACTGGATTTACACAATCGACCCGTCGAACTTTATTCGCATTTGGCGCATCATGGCTGTACCCGTAATGAGTATTTTGAATGGAAAGTAGAAGCCCATGATTTTGGCTTAAAAGAGGGGTGTTTGTTTTATGATCAAGGGTGTCGAGGTCCTATGACACACAGTTCATGCAATAAAATATTGTGGAATGATGTCAGCAGTAAAACAAGAGTAGGAATGCCATGTATTGGCTGTACAGAGTTTGATTTCCCACGAGATAATTTATTTGAAACCAAAAAGAATATTGGAATTCCTGCAGAAGTGCCTTTAGGAATCAGCAAACGAGCCTATCTTTCCATTACGGGAGTGGCAAAAACATTTAAAATAGAACGACTTAACAAAAAGATAATCGATGAAAACAGTTGACATAATTGAGCGAATAGAAGGAGAAGCCAAGCTTCATTTGAATTGGAAAAATGGCACAGTCCACGATGCTCATATTGCTTTTTTAAATTTTCGTGGTTTTGAGTTTATGTTAGAAGGGAAAAGTGCTTTAGATGCACTGGTCTACACACCCCGAATTTGTGGAATTTGTGGACAAGCCCATTTATATGCTACGGTTAATGCACTTGAAGATATTTATAAAAATGCCGGTATTGCTTTAGAAGTGACACCCAAAGCAAAAAGTTTAAGAGAATTAGGTTTAATCGTTGAGATTATTCAAAGCCACATAAAATGGTTTTATTTTTTTATTATGCCCGATATTAATAAAAACTCCACATATTTTGATGAACGTTTTATTCCTTTAAAAGGAGCAGCTTGGTTAAAAGCACAAGAGGCATCCAGTAGTATTATTAAAGCATTGGCTGTTTTTGCAGGGCAATGGCCACACACTTCGTATATGATTCCAGGAGGAGTTGTAAGTGATCCCACTTCAATGGATATGATTTTTGTCGAAAACTATCTCGATAAAGCCATTACTTTTTTTGAACAAAATGTTTCTGGTGTTGATTTGCATGAGTATTTAAGTTTTTCAAAATCCGAAAATATCAGTGATATTTCTAAAGATTTAAAGATATTTATTCAAATGAGTTTTGAACAAAAATTGGAAAAAATAGGGCAATCGTATGATCGGTTTTTTGTTATTTCAGATGATTTAGGTTTTGTAAAAGGAAAAATTAAACACAAAAATAGCAGTAAATTTGAGATGAGTAAAATTCATGAAAACAGTGACTTTACTTTTGATTTAAAAACCAATAAACAAAAAAAAGAGAAATATACTTGGGCAAAATCGGTTAAATACGATAACTTGTTTTACGAAACAGGACCACTTGCAAGAGCCTTAGTGCAAAATAGGAAATTTATCAAAGCCATACACAAAGAGTATGAAGACAGTGTTTTTACAAGAGTTTTGGCTAGAATTGATGAAATGGCATTTTTATTGCACAAAGCCAAAGACATAGTTCAAACAATCAGGCTTAGTGAAGATTCCTTTATTAAACCCAAAACAGATTTAAAGATGATAGAAGAGGGTTTTGGTATTGGGGTGATTGAAGCAACACGAGGTTCTTTAAAACATGACGTAACTCTCCACAATGGGATTATTCAACGCTATGAGGTTATTACCCCAACGGTTTGGAATTTAGGACCTGGAAATGCTTTGGAGTATGGCATTGCACAAAAAGCAATTATTGGTTCTAAAAGTGTAGATGAAGCTACAATAATTTTACGAAGCTTTGATGTTTGTTCGGTGTGTACCACTCATTAAATATTAATTTTGTGTAATATTGAAACAATTATAAAAATAGTTTAAAAATATCAAAAAATGGCTTCTCTTCTTTCGTCCAATAATCACTTCCATTTTATAAAAATGAACAATCATTCATATATTCCTCTTTCTGTTGTTAAATTAGAAAAGAGTGTGTGATAAATATTTGAAAAATATGCCTAAAATGCTACGTTGATGCTATCAAAAACTGTATAAGAAAATATTTGTTTAAGCTATTTTTAAATTTTAAATAGCTACCTTTATGGAAGTAAATGAATATTCATATAGGAGGAGAAAATGGCTTCAGATTCACAAGAGATGGTGAAGAAGATTTTTACACAAAAATCAGCAAGGGTAGATACGAATAAAGGTGAGGAATATTACAACTCTCTTTATTCTAAAATGAAAGCAAGATTGGATTTTTTACGAAAAACTCCAAAGCTTAAAGAGATGGATATGATGGAAGTCATTGAAAGTGAAGGGGTTAATCGTAGGGATTTTATGAAGTGGGTGAGTGCTACAACAGCAACACTTATGCTTCCTCCTATGTTTGCTCCATT
>JBAYZM010000115.1:0-7680 GCA_041672515.1 Arcobacteraceae bacterium | reverse complement strand
TAAAAGAATTCAACACTAATCCCTCTCAATTTTGCAAACTGGGCATCGTAGGAAATGGCTAAAAACTCTTTGTAATATAAAGTCACCAACACAATAATAATGGCATCTAAAATGCCCATATAAATAATATCTGCTTGAGGTACAGCAATAATCGAACCAAACAGATAACTCATTAAATCTACATTGTACCCAGGAGTTAAATCCACAAAAACAATTCCCAATGCCATACCAAATGCCCACATAATTCCAATAATCGAATCAATTCTGCTTTTGTTGTAAATGGTCAAAAAGGAGATGGCAATAGCCGTAATAACTGCAAAAACCGTTGCCCCAAATAATACAGGAATACCTAAATAAATGGCAATTCCAATTCCTCCGTATGAACTGTGGGCGATACCTCCTGCTAAAAAAGTAATTTTATTGACTACCACGAGGGATCCAATAATACCTGCAGCTATTGAGATAAAAATACCCGCTAAAATTGCATTTTGAATAAATTCATAGTGTAACGCTTCTAACACACCACTTCCTTTAATGACAACTGCATGAATTTTGACGCCCTAAAGCAGCTAAAAGTTCCACTTCACACAAATGGGTTTCATTGCTCACATTGGTATTGAAATTATCTAAAGTATGATAAACCAAAGTTTTATTAATGTGCGCCACATTTTTTGCATAATTAAGTAACACTGAAATATCATGACTGACAACTACAATAGAGATGGTTTGACTTAAAACTTTGAGTAAATCGTAGACCTCTTTTTGTCCTTGTACATCAATACTGGCCGTTGGTTCATCGAGTAAAATAATTTTAGGATTGGCACATAAAGCCCGAGCGATAAAAACTCTTTGTCGTTGACCACCCGATAAATTGCCAATTTTTGTATGAGCATAGGCTTCCATACTAACTTGTTTTAAGGCATTCATAGCACATGCTGTTTCTTCTTTACTGTAGCCAAAAAATGTGTTTTTACTGCCAATATGTCCCATGAGTACCACTTCTAGTGCGGTTATGGGAAAATTAATATTTAAGTTAGTATTTTGAGGAACATATCCTAAAAAACTCTTATCGATATTGACTTTAATCGAGCCACTTTTAGGTTTTAATAATCCTAAAATGAGTTTTAACAGAGTCGATTTCCCTCCACCATTGGGTCCAATAATCGCCAAGAAATCGCTATTTTTAATGTTTAAGGTAATATTTTCTAAAATCGTTTGCTCTTTTTCATAGGAATAAAAGAGTTGATCTATTTCAATGTAATTGTCCAATTAAAACATCCCTTTAAATGTCCTATAGACATCAGTTAACAAGCCATAAACCAGTCCAATATACTCATGAAACACTTTTTGCGTATTAATGGCATGTTGAGCTCCCAGCAAATGGTAAAAACTCACCTCTTCTAGGTATAAAAAATGCGTGGGTGCGGGAATGACATTCAAGCCTTCATTTTTGAAAATCAGCATGGTTCTTGGCATATGAATAGCACTGGTTACCACAATTACCGGTTCACTGCCTACAATATTTTTAACTGAAATAGCTTCTTCATAAGTGTCTTGTGGGGATTCTTGAACTAAAATATCCTCTTCTTTGACACCTAATTGCATCAACCTTTCTTTGGCTTCTTGAGCATCACTGATTTTTTTTGCTCCAGCAAACCCCGAAGTAATAATTTTTAGATTATCCATTTTTTCATATAAACGAAGAACCTCATAGGCTCTGTTTTGGAAATCGCCTCCTAAAAGTAATACATAATGTACGTTATTCACCTCATCGCTGATTTTAGGGTAAACATCTTCTAAAGGTTTAATTAATGCATTTGAAAAAGGCGCAAAACTAATGAGGAAAAACCATACAAATGATAAAAACAGAAAGAATTTGGCTTTTTTGATTTTATTGGCGAATAAAAAATACAAAGCAACTAAGCAGCCTATTAATCCAATTGAAATTGGCATAAAGAAAAAGGAGATTATTTTTTTTAATGTAAAAACCATGTGTTATTTCCCTATTAAAACAGAAGTATACCCAACCACCCTTGAGGCATCACCATTGGCTTCCTTGCTGGTACGGTAATCAATAATTTGTGATTTCAAATGGTTTTGTATGGCATATAACGCAATTGCCTTTACGCCAATCATTCCACACGCTTCACATCCTGAATCCAATTTTTCTAAGTCAAGATTTTGAATGGCTTGTAAAAAAATAGAGTCCAAATAGTTGGCATCTTCTTGCGAATAAAAATGACTTAAATCCGTACTTATTACCACAAAATTATCGGATTCTAGCATAATATAGCTAATAATCTTGCATAATTGTAAATAATCTATTTTCCCATAAACTATTTCTACAACAGGTGTATTGGGAAAATAATTTTTTAAAAAAGGCATTTGAGTTTCAGTGGAGTGTTCGGCATGAACAAAAGGATTAAAACACAAATTATCAAACTCATTTTTAAGTTCATGCGCATACTCTAAATCAACACTTAAATTCCCCAAAGGGGTTTCCATTTCATCGTACAAAGCAATACTTGCTCCTTCAATAAATACCTTATGAGAAGGACCAATAACCACAAAGCGTTTGAAGTTTTTATGTTGAATGCACCGATACACTTCATTGGCAGTAAATCCGCTGTATACATAACCTGCATGCGGTGAGATAATGGCTTTAGGCTCATTGATTTCTAGGACTCTTTCTTGCGCCAGTGCATTAAAATGTTCAAAATAGCTAAGTAACTCTTTGGTATTGTTTGGGTAAAACGATCCACTTACCGCACTTTTTCTAATTTTCATAAAAAACTCCTTCTAACGTTTTATTGCACACGGGGCAACATCCTTTGACTAAATTATTGGCAACGACACCAAAGTTTTCTCTTTTAATAAGCTCTGTTTTACACATGCTACATACCGTGGCATTTTCAAAAGAAGCATTACCAATGTAGATATAATTGAGTCCTACTTCTTTACCAATGGCGTATGCTTCTTTTAAAATATCTAAGGAAGTTCTTGGTAAATTCTTTTCTTTGTAGTCAGGATGAAAAGCACTGATGTGCCAAGGTGTGTTGATGCCCAATTCCTTTTTAATAAATATTGCAATGGCGTTTAACTCCTCTTTGGAATCATTTTTACTGGGAATAATCAAGGTGGTCACTTCAATCCAAATACCAAGGTGTTTAAAAAGTTTTAAATTATCCAAAATCACCTCTAACTTTCCGCCTAATTGTTGGTAATATTTAGGATTAAATGTTTTTAAATCAATATTACACGCGTCAATGACTCCTTGCATATCGGTTATGACTTCACGACTTTCAAAACCATTACTCACATAGATATTTTTAAGCCCGACTTTTTTAGCTTCTAAGGCAATATCTTTGGCATACGGATAAAAAATCGTAGGTTCGTTGTAGGTGTATGAAATGGAATCACATTCGTATTTAAGAGCTAATTGTACAATATCCAAAGGGGCGAAGTAGTGTTTTTTATCAATATTCTTCTCTTGCGAAATTCCCCAGTTTTGGCAAAAAGCACAATGAAAATTGCACCCAACAGTTCCTAAAGAAAGAGATTTTGAACTGGGTAAAAAGTGATAGAGTGGCTTTTTTTCAATGGGGTCAATATTTAAAGCTGCCAAATAGCCATACACCAAACACTCTATTTGATTGCCGGTATTTTTATTGACTCCACATAAACCGATTTGTTCTGGACTTAAATGACAATAATGGCTACAAAGAAGACAGACAAGTTTTTCATCTTTTTGTTTATAGTATTGCATTTCAAAATCCTTTCATCGCTTTATTTGATTTTCTCAACCTTATATGTGTAAATTATAGCATTATCTTCTAAACAGCCCACCCCTACTCCTGCTTTAGCACACAAGTGTTCAAAAAAGAGTTCAAAACTTGGCAGTTGCTCCCACACTTGAGGTAAAAAAGTCGCTTGATGATTGTGATACTGCACAATTACCCCATCTTCATTCACAACAATTTTTGATTTCAAATCCTCAATACTGGTGTACTCTAAAAGTTTTGGTTCGCTTAACAGTGACACTTCAACCTTAATATGAGGTAACTCATCGACACTTAAAGGTTTAAATCGTGGGTCACTAAAAGCAGCTGATTTGGCATTGGAAATAAGGTCTTCGTACAAACTTCTTCGTGCTACCAAAGAACCAATACAACCTCGTAATTGATTGTTCAAGCTAAGCGTTACAAAAGTGGCACGTTCCTCTTTTAACGCCGGATATTCTTCCATGAGTTTGCTTTTATTTAAGGGTGTTGTTGTATAAAAATGCGCTTTAATGGCTTCATTAGCAAGAGTTAATAGCAGTTCATTAAACGCACTTTTCATAACATCTCTTGTATGGCTTTAATAAAGGTATCGCTGTCATTGACACACGCACACACTTTATACTCTTTAATTTTTAAATCATGTGCCACTTCTTTGTATTCAATAGAAAGCTCATAATACGTTTCTGAATTATCAACAATAAATGCAATGGGATAAATAAGCACTTTTTTATTTTCAAAAGTTTCCAAAGCACTTTCAAGCGAAGGTTGCAACCATTTCAAAGGACCAACTTTGGATTGATACGCTAAACTCACTGATTCAAACTGAATATTTTTATCCAGCAATTTATCTTTTAAAATCTTGACGTGTTCATTGATTTGTTTCTCATACGGGTCTCCGGCATCAACAATTTTTTGAGGTAACCCGTGCGCTGAAAAAATCAAATTGTATTCGTTTGGATTATCCACTTTTGAACAAATTTCTTCAATAATGGCTTCATTATAAGTATTATTTTTATAAAAAGGTTCAATCACTTTAAGCGAAAATGCCCCTTTGGCAATGCTTTCAAAATCTTCCACACTTGATTTGGTTGTTGTGGTTGAATATTGAGGATATAAAGGCAATAAAATCACCTCTTTAATATTACGTTGTTTAATTTGTTCCACACATTTTGCAGCAAAAGGAGGCGTGTATCGCATGGCTTGGGTGATATAAATATCGGGGAAAACAAGTTGTAATTTGTCGATGAGTTGTTGGGTTAGTGCATTAATAGGTGATTTTCCACCAATAGCCGCATAGTTTTCCCAAGCTGAATTTTTGCGTGAAAAAACAATCAACGAGGCAATCATAGAACGCAACAAATCACTTTTCATGGTTAAAATATTTTTATCATTAAACATATTGCGTAAAAACATCTCCAACTCCTCTTTATTGCGAGGACCTCCCATATTCAATAGCACCAATGCTTTTTTATATTCAGGCATATTTGTTCCTAACGATCATTTAAATTAATTATTGTTTTACTGCACCACGAAGCCAAAGCCATATCATGTGTTATCAAAAGAATACCACACTTATGCAAAAATTTCATCAGTAACTGCATGACTTCTAAGGCAATCACATTGTCCAATGCCGAGGTGGGTTCATCGACAAGCAGCAGTTCTGGTTGCATAAGTAAACTTCGTAAAATGGAACAACGTTGCAGTTGCCCACCACTTAATTCATGCGGTTTTTTGTACAAAAGCTCTTTTTGTAACGATAAATTTTCTAAGAGTTCATCGAGCTCTTCTAAAGAGTTAACCACATCATTTATTTGTTCAAAAATAGTGTACGTGGGGTGAAAAGAGCTGTAAGGGTCTTGATAAATGGAACTGATTTTCAGTGCTGTTATTTCACCGTGCAAAGGTTTTAAATTATTACAAATCAGTTCAAACAAAGTTGTCTTTCCACAACCACTTTGCCCTACAATCGCAATCACTTCTCCTTTGTGTAATGTCAAGTTAAAATTATCGTAAATTAAGTTCTCTTTGTTATAACCAAACGACAAATTTTGTATCTTTAAAACCTCATTCACGTCAACACCTTATTGTTTTATTCTTTATATCCATTCATAACTTAAACTCATCTATAAAAAGAGTATATTTAATCCTATTTAAAAGTTTAATTAATATAAATTTGGATAATATAGTGACTTTAAAAAAACAGGAGGAGATTGGAAATGAAAAAAATCATTTTAGGAACATTAATTGGTGCAGCTTCGCTTATGGCTGCTAACTGGGCACCTTGTGCGGCATGTCATGGTGCAAATGCTGAAAAACCAGCTTTAGGAAAATCACAAGTGATTAAAGGTTGGGCAGCTGACAAAACTATCGCAGCTTTAAATGGTTATAAAGATGGATCATACGGTGGAGCAATGAAAGGTCTTATGAAAGGTCAAGTTGCAAAATTAAGCGATGCTGATATTGCTGATTTAGCCGCTCAAATTTCTAAGTTCTAATCAACTTATTCTACACACTATTAAAAGGGAAAAGAGGAGACTCTTTTCCCTTTTTTTATTCAATTTTTAATCAGTCTTAAAGATTATCTTCATTTATTGTATAACTAAAAATTATAAGATTAGGAAAAGCTAATCTTGCTAAAATTTTTTTAAATATCGCAAGGAGAACGGAATGAAAAAAATCATTTTGGGAACAATAGTTGGTGTGGCTTCTTTATATGCTGCAGCTTGGGCACCATGTGCATCTTGTCATGGGGCAAATGCTGAAAAAGCAGCGTTAGGTAAATCTCAAATAATTAAAGGTTGGGAAGCTTCAAAAGTTGAAGCCGCATTAAATGGGTATAAAGATGGATCATATGGTGGAGCAATGAAAGGGGTCATGAAAGGTCAAGTCGCACGTCTTAGCGATGCTGACATCAAAGATTTGGCTCTTCAAATTTCAAAATTCTAATCAAAAAAAAGAGTGGATTTATTCACTCTTTTTTTCATCTTCTTTTTTGGCTTTTGATGCCTCTTTTACACGTTTTTCTCTGTTAATGGCATCATTTAAATCATCTTGAGAATCAAACAGTAAACCGTCCATCATCTTTTTAGTGTCATCAAACTGCCCACCTTTGGCACCCCAAATAAAAATTCCTAAAATTGCAAAACTGATAAACAGTCCTACAATTAACATCATGGTTAACACTTCACTCATTTTTTATTCTCACTTTTCATTTTTGATTCGCATTGAATTGGCAACGACGATTAAGGAACTTAAACTCATGGATAAAGCCGCAAATAAAGGAATAACAAAGCCCATCATCGCTAAAGGAATGGTAATGATGTTATACAGCAAAGATATGGCTAAATTTTGTTTAATAAACTTAAACGTCCGTTTTGAAATAACAAAGGCTTCTTTTAAACTTTTTAAACTGTTATTTAAAAGCACCACATCTGAAACACTGATTGAAATATCTGCTCCATTTCCCATGGCAATTGCCACATCACTGCTGCTTAATGCTACGGCATCATTGACACCATCACCTGCCATCACTACAATATCACCATTGCTTTTAAGTTGTTTGATATATTCAGCTTTTTGTAGTGGGTTGATTCCGTATAAGAATTGACTAATCCCCAATTGCGAGGCAATTTTCTTAGCGACTTCTTGGTTATCCCCTGTTAGCATAATGATTTGCATTCCATGGTTTTGTATGTATGTTACAAACTCTTTGGCATCTTCTTTTATTTCATCTTCTAATTCAAATGTAGCAACAATTTTTTTATTAATCGCAAACAAATAAACACTGTTGTTCGTTTCAAATGAATAATCAATATGAAACTCTTTTAAAAGTTCACTGTTTCCACCCAGCAGTTCATACTCTTTATTATCCACATTTTTATAGTATGCAACAACTCCT
>JBAYZM010000114.1:0-7752 GCA_041672515.1 Arcobacteraceae bacterium | reverse complement strand
TGAAATAAAAACACAATCCGTTGGGGTGCCATCATCGACTTTGTAAAAATCATCATCCACACAAATAAGCCTCAGAGGTTTGGTCAAGGTTAAAGAGTGCCCACACGCTGATTTCTCTGTGGCAGGAGCTACAATGGTTATTTTAGCAAGAGGTGAGAGGGCTTGGACTAACGCTTTTAAACCCACCGATTCATAGCCATCATCATTGGTAATTAAAATATGTTTCATAGGACATAGACTCCTTTTAAATGAGAAATGAGTTCTTCTACTTTTGAATTCACCTTAAACCCCGTGTGCATTTGAATATCTGCGAGTTTGGATTTGACCGTAAGAATAAGTTCTCGTTTGCCTTGATTATTGGCAACAATATCGAAAAGGTCGTACATGATTTGAGTTTCGTTGCTGTACGCTATAGCAATTGTTAAGGGTGGCTCTTCTTTGGGAACAATTACCGTTTTAAGTTTCTCTTTTTTGGCATCTTTAAGCGATTCAATTTTACGCAAGTTAATTTTAGTAAACTGCTCATCTTTGGTAATCCGTACTTTAAATGCAATGGGTTCATCCAAATCAAAATCACTGCGTAACTCTTTTAAGCGGTCTTCAAAAAGCATCAGCTCAATATTGCCATGAAAGTCCATGATACTAATAATGGCAAACTTATTCCCTTTTTTGGAGGTTTTTTCGACAATGGATTCTACTTTTCCTACAATTAAAGCTTCACTGCCATTTTCCAATTCATCGATTTGAGAACTCAGTGTATAGTTGATTTGATCAATAATCTCTTTGTATTCATCCAAAGGATGCCCTGAAACATAAAAGCCCAGTGAAGATTTTTCAAATTCCAATAACTCTTTGGAGCTGTATTCTGGCATGTTTTCTAGGGTGATTTCTACGGTGGTGAGTTCTTGAGAATCTCCAAAGAGTGAACCCGTTGCCATTTTTTTAGCAAGGGCAACTTTGGCAACGTTTTCCCCTATGAGTTCAATTTGTTCAATAATGGAACGTCGTGAATAACCAAAACGGTCAAAAGCACCTGATTTGGCTAAGGCTTCAATGACTCGTTTATTGACTTTGCTGCCATCAATTCTTGAAATAAAATCACTTAAATCTTTGAAATTGCCCTCTTTTCGTGCTTGTAAAATAGAGTTAATGGCAACATCACCCACACCTTTAATGGCACCCATTCCAAACATAACCACTTCTTTGCCTTCAATTTGAGCGGCTGAAAAGACTAAGTCTGATTGGTTGATATCCGGTGGAAACAAATTCAAGCCTAAGCGCTTGACTTCATCGACATATTTAACCACCTTATCGGTGTTATCTTTTTCAAGCGTTAAAAGTGCCGCCATAAATTCACTGGGATAGTATTTTTTTAAGTAAGAGGTGTAAAATGTAACTAAGGCATATGCTGCTGAGTGAGATTTATTAAATCCGTATCCTGCAAATTTTACAATTAAATCAAACAGTTCCTCGCAATGTGCTCGAACATACCCTTTTTTTACGCCTCCATTGGCAAATTCATCTTTGAGTTTGTCCATCTCCTCTTTAATCTTTTTCCCCATGGCTCGACGTACTAAATCCGCACCACCCAAACTAAAACCCCCAATGGTTTGCACAATTTGCATAACTTGTTCTTGGTAAACAATAACCCCATAAGTGGGCTCTAAAATGGGTTTTAAAGGGGCTTCAAATTCATCGTAAAAGTAATCAATTTTTGCGCGTCCGTGTTTTCTGTCAATAAAGTCGTCCAACATTCCTGATTCCATTGGCCCTGGTCGATACAGGGCTAATACCGCAATAATATCTTCAAAATTTGAGGGTTTGAGTCGTTTATTCAAATCTTGCATCCCATCAGATTCTATTTGAAATAAGCCGATGGTATTTCCCGTTTGAATAAGGTCATAAACGCCTTTGTCATCAACATCGGCACGAATAAAGTCAATTCGTTTGCCGTGCCGTTTTTGTATGAGTTGATTGGCTTGTTCAATGACGGTGAGGGTTTTTAAACCCAAGAAGTCGAATTTGATTAAATCAACATCTTCAATATATTTTCCGTTGTATTGTGTTGCCAAAGTATCTAACCCACTGGGTTTAAACAGCGGTGTTTTTTTCCATAATGGTTCATTGGAAATAACCACACCTGCTGCATGTGTTCCTGCATTTCGATTTAAGCCTTCAAGCGCTAATGCAAACTCCCAAACACGTGCCGCTTGAGGGTCAGATTCGCACAACTCTTTGATTTTGGGTTCTTTATCGTAGGAATCTTTTAAATTAATACCCAACTCATCGGGTATGAGTTTTGCCATGGCATCGGCTCTGGCATACGGCATATCCAAAACACGAGCAACATCACGAATGACTCCTTTGGCTAAAAGTTTACCAAAGGTGATGATTTGAGCCACATTGGCTCGCCCATATTGTTGTACGACGTAATCAATGATTTCACCCCGTCTGCTTTGGCAAAAGTCCATATCAATATCGGGCATTGATACCCGTTCTGGATTTAAAAATCGCTCAAAAAGTAAACCATAGGGGATGGGGTCAATGTCGGTAATTTCTAAAGAAAATGCTACTAAACTTCCCGCAGCACTTCCCCTTCCAGGTCCCACAGGAATACTCATTTGTTTGGCAACACTCACAAAGTCCCAAACGATAAGCATGTAGCCTGGAAACTTCATGTTATTGATAATATCAATCTCCACTTGCAACCGGTCTTTGTACTCTTGATGTTTATCTGTTGGCACAATTTCTAATCGTTTTTCCAACCCTTTCCAACATTCATGAATGAATAAAATTTTGTCATTTTCCAAAGAGTATTCTAACTGCGGTTCGGGCAAGGTAAGCCCTTGTTCTTGCGATTTTTGACGGGTAAATTTAAAATTGGGAGGGGTAGGATTTCCCAATTTAATCTCTAAATTGCATTTATCGGCAATTTCTTGAGTATTTTCAATGGCTTGAGGAATATCGGCGTATAATTTGGCAATTTGTTCGGGAGATTTGAGATAAAACTCATGCACGCTGTGTCGAAGCCTATTGGGGTCATCGTAGAGTTTATTCATGGCAATACACATAAACGCTTCATGGGCGTTGGCATCTTTTTGTTGTAAGTAGTGTGTATCGTTGGTGGCAACAACTTTAATGCCCGTTTCGTAGGAGAGTTTTAAAATCAAATCATCCACAAAATATTGGTCAGAAATTCCATGACGCATGATTTCCAAATAAAAGTCATCGCCAAAAATTTCTTGGTATTCCAAGGCAATTTCTTTGGCACGTTCATACCCTTTTGCCCCATTTTTAATATTTCGCTCACTTTGGGTGTTTAAATGCCAATTGATTTCTCCTTGCAAACAAGCCGCACTGCACACAAGCCCTTCGGAATTTTCTCTCAGAAGTTTTTTATTGATTCGGGGATAATAGTAAAAACCATTGATATAGGCTTGGCTGCTTAAAAACATCAAGTTTTTATAGCCAATATCATTTTTGGCATACAAACATAAGTGAAATCGCTGTTTGGTGGATTTATCATCGAGTTCTTCACTGTTGTGAATATACGCTTCCATTCCAATAATGGGTTTAATTCCCTCAGCTCTCATGGTATTGTAAAAATCAATGGTTCCAAACATATTGCCATGATCGGTCATGGCAACACTTTTCATGCCCAACTCTTTGACTTTTTTGGCTAAAAGTTTGATTTTATTGGCTCCATCAAGCAGTGAGTATTCGGTATGGAGATGTAAATGTGTAAATTGAGGTATCTGGGACATCATATATTCTTTAGTTAATTTTAATGAAGATATTATATCAAGATAAAGTAAGGGTGAAATTAATTCAATTCATTCACCAAAAAATCATAATCACTGGCTAAAAATTCGATGGTAAAATCACTCAAATCTTTATAAAAAGGTGTTTTTGCCATTCCTTTGATTCCTAAAAAATAAGGTACTGCCCATTTGAGTAAATGAACTTCTAAAAACTCTTTTTGTGTTTTTAATTCATTTTTGGCAATTAAGTTTTGCATAAAAGCCAGTTCAATAGAGATATGGTCAGGCGTTTGTAAATGCGAAGCGGCTAAATTGAGTTCATAGTTGTGATTAAAATAAAATTGCATAACCGGATTTTGAAGTCCCACAAGAATTTCATCTTTTGAGTCAATAATTGAAGACTCAATAGGTTTAGCGTTCATCAAAAAAATGGAGCTAAAATCAATATTAAGTGCTTCAGCAATGGTTTCAAGGGAAGTGGTTTTAAACCAATTAAAGCTCTCATCGCCTAGCATGGTGAGTAACTCATCGTTGTGTTGTAATTCAGCAAGATATTTTTCATCTAATGCATTTGAAAATACGCGGGATAAAAAAGCGTAAAGATAGACTCTGGTTTGTTTGTCCAATTTTATTTCCTTGTAAAGTTAGGCTGTAACCAGCATCTCTTTTTTAAGATTTTCGCATGTTTGCGTGCCATTTAAGATTTTGACAATCGCTAAAGAAAAAGCCATGGCAGTAGCTGGTCCTCTTGAGGTAATCACATTGCCATCAATGACCACAGCACTGTTAGGCTCATAACCTTCTTCTTTGATTTTTTTCTCAAAACTGGGATAACAGGTATACTGAGTGTTTAAGACTTTTGCGGTGTGCAAAGCATACGGTGCGGCACAAATGGCGCCGATGAGTTTTCCTTGGGTTTTGAATTTTTTTAATAATTCTTGAACCATTTGATTGGAAGCTAAATTTTGTGTTCCTACGCCACCACCGGGAAGGACAATCATATCAAACTCTTCATTGAGTATATTTTTAAGCGTAGTATTGACTTGAATTGTTATAAAATGAGCACCCGAAACTTCTAAGGCATCTTGTAAAGATACTGTAACAACACTGTTATTGGCTCGTCTTAAAACATCAATAATCGTAACCGCTTCAATCTCTTCAAAGCCAGTTGCTAAGGGGACTAATATTTTCGCCATGGTTTTTCCTTTTTTGGGTGGGAGTAAGTTATTGTACCATCATACAAAAAAAAGGCTTGAACTATCAAGCCCTTTTAGCCTCTTATAAACATCCTTTGAAGAATGATTTTTGAGGGGGAGGTGGTGCTTTAAAACTGTGCGCTTTAATGGTGTCATTTTTAATATCCCCCATGATTGTTACTTCATTTTTATTGATGGCTTCTTGTAATACATCACCAATTTTAACGCCCTCTTGGAATTCTACTATGTAGTATTTCCCTTCGGTGTGCACTTGTAAAACAAACGTAGTATTCACATCGGTTTTAAACTCTTTTTCATCTTTAAAACACCCTTCATAACCACAAAAAACCGTCTCTAATCGACAATCAGCAAACAAACCTCTGTCGGCACACCATTTGGTGGTTAAAAATCCCTCTTTTTCTTGGGGTTCATTGGCAACACTCAGACTCAACAGCGCAAGCAGCACTAAAAGTATCTTTTTCATCTATTTGACCTCCGCTTTTAGAGTTTTTAAATATGCCACAATATCGGTAAGTTCTTCTTGGCTTAAATAGTCAAAAGAGGGCATTGCCGAAATTCGTTCACCCTTTCCATCCACAGAATACCATGCAAAATTTGAATGTGCGTTGGTGTTGAACCCCGGTACGACAACGGCATTGGGTTCTTTGATAGATTCCATTAAATAAGCCGTGGTCGAATAACCTCCAATATTGCTTAAATTTGGTGCCATATAAGCGGATGCCGCTTCGTTGACTTTTCCATAATTGTGGCATGAAGCACAATTGGCTTGGGTTAAAGTTTCACCATTTTGAACATTACCAATGCCTAACGTGGCATCCAAAGCTTTATTTAAAGCCTCATTATTTTTAGCGCCATCCAATTGGACAACCACCCAAGTGGAGAGATTTTTTAATCCATCTCTTCCCATTTTAGCCCCATCCCAAACTGCAAAAGCAACAGGAAAAGCCTCTGTTAGGTTGGCGTACGTATCGTTTAAACTTCGCACCATTACACCTTCCCATTCATTGGGAGTGAACCAATTGTTGGAATAAACCATTTGAGCATTGTATTTTGTACTGTGGTCTTTGATTTCTGTCATACTTCTAAACCCTTGTGCCACAAATGCTTTTTGATAATCACGAACGGCAAGTTGCACTACTTCATTATCAAATTTCGCTAAATCTTGATTAATCTCTGAATTAAACGCGTGAACATTATTTCGGTTGACTTGTTTGGAAACATCACCATTGCCATTGGGCTCAAAGAATTTTTCAACGGCTTTTTGCAAATAAACAACGACGGGTCGGTCTTTACTTCCCATTCCAATATAAGGCAGTTTATTGGGGTCATCATATTGACTGGCAAATTGAACAGCAAAACCATCTGCAAACTCCGTGTTTTTTATGGCATTTCCGCTTTGTAATGAAGGAGTTTCATCGACCCATCGCAGTTTAAAAGCAATCTGTTTTCCATCGCTAAGGGCTTTAATAAACGCTATTTTTGCCGTAGGATTGGCATTGGCTTCATTGGCTTTTTTATCATTCAACGCAATGGTTGTTTGAGGATAAAGCACAATGGATGTCTCTTTTGCTTTACTCCAATGGCTTGAGTTAACCTCTATTTGGCTGATATCTTCAGAGACGCTATATGCTGTAATAAGAGACGTTGAAGCCCATGTATTCATGGCAAAAAAAGTGCTTGCAATCATTGAATAAATAAACTTTTTCATATTAGTGTCCTACCTTAAAATAAGATATTTTATGGGTGTTTTTTCCCTTGATGTATCGATTATCCAATGGAGCTAACTTGTTATTTTCCAACGATTTATAATAATTGTTATCCAATCTGAACATCTCAGAGTGTTGATAGGCAATCAGTAAATCCATCAATTCAGATTTTCCCGTCTCTTTTCGTTTTTGCATTTCACTTTTTAAGGTTTTAATGGCTCCATGTACTTCACTTCCAAAAAGTTTTTCTAACTCTTCGTGAGGGATTCGGTTGCTTCCTTCAATCACATTACCATTGGCATCAAACTTCGGTGGTGCTTCAGTAGGAGGAATGTAATAAATATTTGGTCCTGTTCCCTTATGCGCATTTAATGGCAATGCCACTTTGTATTGATGTACAAGTTTATGCACTTGACTTTGTTCGTCGTCTAAAAAGCCTACAAATCGGATTCGACCCACACATTGTTGCGCACAAGCAGGGGGTAATCCTTGTTCAATTCTTGGAAAACATAAAATACATTTTTCACTTTTAGAAATTTTGGGATTGAAATAGATTTTTTTATATGGACATCCTGCAATACAGTATCGGTATCCTTGACAACGATCTAAATCGACTAACACTACACCATCTTGGTCTCGTTTAAAAATCGCATCTCGTGGACATGAGCTTAAACACCCAGGATTGGTACAGTGGTTACAAATTCTTGGAATATAGAAAAAGTAGTTGTCATTGGGGAAATCTCCCGTTCCTTGATCTTCATCCCAGTTTGGACCCCATGTGGGTTCAATATTGGGTTGCAGTTGTTGTCCTTTGGCTAAATCTTCATAGTTATAATCCCAAGGCACACCATAATCGGCTTCAATATTAGGAATAATTCCCTCTTGTAAATCACCCGCAGCGTCAAATCCACCGCCTAATTGCATCCAATTTTTTGGATACCCCGTACCCGGATAGGTTTCAACGTTATTCCAGTACATGTATTCTCGACCATTTCGATTTGTCCATTGCGTTTTACAAGCAACTGTACATGTTTGGCAACCAATACATTTGTTTAAGTCCATTACCAT
>JBAYZM010000113.1:0-7884 GCA_041672515.1 Arcobacteraceae bacterium | reverse complement strand
CCAATGAAGCACTAAATCCTTTGAATGTATCTGTTTCATAGTTTAATCCAATTGAACCTGAAACCAATCCTGTATCTTTTGCATTTTTATTATCAATTGATTCCCCATATACGGTTATATCACCACTTGTTTTACCATTGGCAAATGCCTCTTTGATACTATTTGAATCTGCCATTGCAACAGTGCTGCTTAGCAACACAGCGCTTGTAATTAAACTTATTTTTCTCATTTTCTTCCTTTAAAATATAATTTCTAATGTATTTTAATATAAATGAACTATTTAATAAATAGTATGTTTGTATAAAAAATATACAAATTATATAAAGTGAATCGTGAAAGGTAAGTGGTGAGTGGTAAGAAGAGAAGAGAAAAAAGGTATTGGATACCGAAACTTGTTTCGTTCACACTACTCACCTCTTACTTTTTACCACTTACTACTCACTTTTTACACAGAAGCGGCGATTAAAACATCCTCAATCATTTTTGTAATATCTCCATCTAAAATGGCTTCAACATTGGAGTATCCAATACCACTTCTGGTATCTTTTATTTGTTGGTACGGTTGCAACACATACGAACGTATTTGATGTCCCCAACCATTTTCACTTTTTTCAACACCATCTTTTGTGGCTTGTTGCTTTTCAAGTTCAAGCTCATACAATCTTGATTTCAACATTTTCATTGCACTGGCTTTATTTTTATGTTGACTTCGGTCATTTTGACACTGCACGACAATATTGGATGCAATATGGGTAATTCGTATCGCACTTTCTGTTTTATTAACATGTTGCCCACCTGCCCCACTCGCACGATACGTATCAATTCGTATATCTTTATCTTCAATGACAATATCAATATCATCATCGATTTCAGGGCTGACCATAACAGAAGAAAACGAAGTGTGTCGCTTAGCATTGGAATCAAAAGGCGAAATTCGCACCAATCGATGAATCCCATTTTCCGCTTTTAAATATCCATACGCATTTTCACCTTTGATAATAAACGAAACATCTTTAAGTCCAGCTTCTTCACCATCTTGATAATCCAAAACTTCAATTTTAAAGTTTTGTCGCTCTGCCCATCGTAAATACATTCGGTACAACATACTTGCCCAATCTTGACTCTCTGTCCCACCAGCTCCTGGATGAATAGAAATAATGGCATTTAAACTGTCATCAGGATTTGAAAGCATAACGGCAATTTCAGTTGATTTGATAATTTTTTCAATATCTGCTGCATCGACATAAAGCATGTCTAACGTATCTTCATCTTTATCTGCTAAAGCCATTTCATACAGTTCATTGGTATCAGTTAACGCTTTATAGGCTTTATTAAACTTATTAAGTTTTCCTAAAACTCGGTTCTTTTCAATCCCTATTTTAGTGGCATTTTCTACATTATTCCAGAAATCTTGTTCTGCTTCCATGGCTTCAATTTCTTTAAGTCGGGTATTAAGTTGTTCGGGTTTTAAAATATCTCGTATATTGTTGAGTTTTTTATTAAGCAGCTTTAGAAGTTCTGAATATTCATAAGCATCCATTCAATTCCTTTATTGTGAGTGAGAGGTAAGTCGAAAAGAGTGAGCAGTAAAAGGCAGTAAGAAAATTACTGCTTTTTATTTACTTTTCACCATTAATTGATTTTAAGTAAGTATAGACATTTTTAATGTCGTTATAATCCATCATATTCGCATAAGGTCTCATTACAATTGCCATTCCGGCATCTTTGTTATTACCTACATTGTAGTCTTTAATAGCCGTTTGAAACTCAATATGGTCTAAAGAGTTAATAGGTCTTGAAACACCTTTGGCTTTAAGTTCGCCTTTTTCTCCATGGCAAATAGCACATTTACTCACAAAAAGTTTTTCACCCGCTTTTTTATTAGCAGAGATTACCTCTTCTTTTGCAGCTTCTTCTTTGGCTACTTTTTCTGTTTCAATACGTTTATAAAGTCTGTCCATCAATACTTCTTCACTGACATTTTCCAAATTGGTCTCTTTTTTAAAGAGATAAATAAAGTCTGTTCCAGAAGCACTTGGTGTCATTTTAATGTCACCTATGGTCCAACCCTCTTTTTTCATATCGGCAGCACTTTTTTTTGAAGCACATTCCCCACCATCCAGTCGAGTATTTTCAATTGTAACCAAATCAGCATGGTTTTGTTTAAAACACATCGTTGTTTGCGCATGAGCAATGGTCATAGAAGATAAAAGTAAACAGGTCGTTATAATCGATTTTTTAAGCATATGGTTATTCCTTTTAAAAAAGAAAAATAGTAGCATAGTTTTACTTATTTGGTTATTAGTGAGAGTTGAGTGCTAAGTATTAGAATTTGGAACCCAAACTTTCTGAACACTTACTTCAATTCATCTAATAAAATTGTTTTTACAATTTGTGAATTAATGAGTTGTTTATCTGCTGTGACTAAAATTGCATTTTTATTTATGGCTGTGGCTATAATAATACTATCAGGTAGCTTGATTCTTGATATTTGTCTTATTTGTATGGTCTCTTCTTTGATACTTGAAGTCAATTCTATGGATTGGAACTGACTTATTGCCGACTTTAAATTTTCTCTGTCTTGTAAAGTCAGATTACTATGAGAGAAAAGTTCAATTTCTGTAATAACCGATATTAAATACTCATTATTGGGAAACTTAAACCCTTTATTGAGTGCATCGATAACTGCATTGGTATCAAGAAGATATTTTTTCATTATCTGTCCCATTCGTTTCGTATCTCATTTTGCCATTGAAGTGAATCTTTTATATTTTTAAATGCATCAATTTTATACTTTGAAAAATCTATCTCTTCTTGAGTAGTAGCATTTTCTTTATCTTCAATAATTTCCAATTCATTTGTTTTAAGATTCTTTAATAAAAACATCAAGTGATTGTAAATGCCATCACCCACATTTAATTTTATTGTATGCATCACGAACTCCTTTGAATTTAAGCGTTTAAATTATAGCACAGATTGGTTGATAGTTTTTGGTGAATGGTGAATGCGTGAGTGGTGACAAGTAAGAAGTGACGAGTGATTGTTAGAGTTCATGCTAGGTGTTAGGTGTTAGGATTTGGAACCAGAAATGTAGTACTCAGGGTTGTTTGAATTGTTGGGATGCTTGAGTACTGCGTTTCAAGTTCCGAAGATATTTCTGAAAACTAAGAAGCTTTTAATTCATGTGTTATTTTATACGCAATAATTCCACTTAATGAAATATCTTCATCAATATCTTCAAAATGCACTCCAATACCACCACCGATGATACGATAATTTAAAAGTTGCTCTTTTTGAGCGTTTTGAATTTTTTTTGTGTAGTTATATGGTATGGTTAAAATATCTCCACTTTTAAGATAAATATAAATTTTATCCCCAAAATCAATTCTTGAAATCGAAGTATTCATTCCATGCTCCTATAAATTTTTGCTGATGCTGTTGTATTATATTCAGTATCTTTTTCTCATCATTTTTGAAATTTTATTTAAAAGGATTGATAATAGCTATCTCTAAATTTTTAAAATCACTCTCATTTCTTGTAATCAAAGTACCCTTATTTTGAATACAGGTTGCTGCAATAAGTGAATCCATAATAGGTAAAGGTTTTCCTGCTTTTTTAAGTTGATGATTAATATTTCCCCACATAAGCATAATGTCTATATCTATATGAATAATTTTATTTTCAAATTTCTTGAACAAATCACTGTAAAGCCATTTTAATAACAGTGCTTTTCGAGATTCACTTTCAATATTTTGTATACCTGCTTGTATTTCACCAATAGTTATAACTGAAAGATAAACATCATCTTGATTCAAATTATTAATATACTCTACAACTATTTTATTTGGTTTTTTAGAAACAAGTTCAGAAATAATATTGGTATCAAGTAAGTATTTCAAAACTCTACTCTTTGATTATAAGTTTCTGAACTTCTTACAAGTGTAATCTCTTCTCGAAGTGGGCTTTGCATAAAAAAATCGGCAAGCTTTTCATTATGAAGTTTGTTGTTGTCATCTATTTGTTTAACTTCAATATTTTTTTTTGGTATATTGTTTAAAAAAACCATTACTTTGTCTAAAATATTATCATCAATGTCTAGCTTTATAGAATACATAGTCAACTCCTTTTAAAATTAATGGTTTAAATTATACCATAGATTGATTGATAGTTGTTGGTGAATGGTGAATGCGTGAGTGGTAAAAAGTAAGAAGTGACGAGTGATTGTTAGGGTTTATGCTAAGTGTTCAGTGCTAGGTGTTAGTTTTTTGGAACCCGAAATTTCTCACAGAGAGTGCAAGCACAAGATTTCGGGTTATTTGGATTGTCTTTACATCGGGGTTGCCTCAAACAAGTTTGAGGTTCCGAAGAGTTTTCAGAACACTAAGCTCTATATTAAAGGTTTTCTATAACTGTATTTAAAAATATCTAAAATTACAATCACTTCTTTTTGCTTATCCACCAAATAAGGAATGGTGTATCCTTTAAATATTAGGTCTCTTATTTTTTCATCTTTGTAATAGTATGATTGTCTAAATTTAAAAGGCATATTTGTAAGATTCTCTATTTTTCTGTCCAGTTTATCTAAAAAACTTATAGCAGTTACTAGAGTGTTACTTGCCATATAATCGATGATTTCATCAAGCTTAGAGAGATAAAACTCATCTCTAATTATTTGCATACTTTGACTTTATAGAATCTATCATATCAAATTTACGCTGTGCATAGTTATTTGAATCTAAATACGTGCCTGTACTATTTTGATATCTATTAACTGCATCAGACACTCTTTGTTTGGCTTCATCTTCAGAGATACAAGCATAACCATCATCAACTAATGTATTTAAAAACTCTTGAAGCTTATTGTTTATATCTATCCCTTTACTCTTCAGCTCATGATAAATGTCATCTTGGATTTGTAACTGTATTGTATGCATTGCAAATTCCTTTGAAAATAATAATGTAAAAGTATAGCATAGATTGCTTTACAGTTGTTGGTAAACGAGTGAATAGTAAAAAGTGAGGGGTTTGGAACTCGAAACACAGTACTCGGGCTTATTTGGGTTGTCTTTGCTGTTGGGATGCCTCAGTACTGCATTTGAGGTTCCTAAGGCTTAACACTTAGCACCTAACACTAAAAAGGAGCAATACCAGGGGAATGGCTAGTTCCCCCTTTTATTAATGCAATTTAATCGCGAAGATTAAAAGGATTAAAAGTAGTATTGCCAGTTTGAAAAGCATGTTCTTTCCTTGAAATAACACTCCCACCCTTTAATTGCTACACTACCCGCAAAAAAAAAGGTAGGGAAAAATTCCCTACCTTTCGGTGTTATTCTAGCAAGTAGCCAACTTACAAAGTAACATGTTTTCAAACTGTAAGAATTATACATAAAAAATATTTTGATGTCAAGAGGATTTTAGTGTTCAGTGCTAAGTGTTAGGTGCTAGGATTTCGGAACCCGAAATTTATTTCGGGCTTATTTAAGCATATTTGGGTTGTCTTTGATGTTGGGTTGCCTCAAATAAATTTGAGGTTCCGAATATTTTTCTGAACACTGAGCTCTGAATACTGAACACTAAAATAGGAGCAATACCAAGGGGAATGGCTAATTCCCCTCTTTTATTAATAGGCTTTTATCGCAAAGATAAGGACTATTAAAAGTAGTATTGACGCTCCCACCCAACACTGCCCACATAAAAAAAGGTAGAGATTTCTCTCTACCTTTCTTCGTCAACGCGTAAGTAGCCAACTTACTGGTGACTAAATGTTTATCAATGAGGAAATTATACATAAAAAATATTTCTATGTCAAGGCATTTCGGAATTCAGTGTTAGGTGTTAGGATTTGGAACGCGAAACTTGTTTCGGGCTTATTTGGGTTGTCTTTGCTGTTTGCCTCAGTACTGCGTTTGAGGTTCCTAAGGCTTAACACTTAGCACCTAACACTTAACACTAATAAGGAGCAATACCAGGGGAGTGATTAGTTCCCCCTTTTATTAATGCAATTTAATCGCGAAGATTAAAAAGATTAAAAGTAGTATTGCTAATTTAAAGACCAAAGGACACCTCCTTTTGAACGCTCCCATCCCTCACTGCCCATAAAAAAAGGGGATAAGGAAAAATCCTCATCCCCTTTCGGCGTCCATTTGGGTAATCACTCCCAAAAATCTTTAAATCGTAAGAATTATACATAAAAAATATTTTGATGTCAAGAAGATTTTAGTGTTCAGAGTTCAGTGCTAAGTGTTAGGTGTTAGGATTTGGAACGCGAAACTTGTTTCGGGCTTATTTGGGTTGTCTTTGCTGTTGGGATGCCTCAAACAAGTTTGAGGTTCCAAAGAGGTGAAATGCAAAAAGGGTCAAAGCCTAGGCTTTGACCTTTTTTGTGAGTTTAGTAGTTGACTACTGTTTTTTAAACTTTCAAATTAGAAAGTATAAGCAACTTGTAATCTTCCTTTGTAATCTGCTTCATTAAGTTTAGCACCATCAACTTTTCTTTCTTCTGTACCAAATCTAACATAAGAAGTTAAGTTTGAAGACATTTTATAAACAAGTTGTGCATAAATTTCTGTTTCTTGCTCATTTTTAGCATTATCAGTACCAGCAGCTCCTAATAATGAGTTTAAGTCATTATACTTAACTGTTACATAGTTTGCAGAAACATGTAAAGAGTCTAATGCTTGAACACCCACAACAAATTGGTGGAAACTTGCATCAGCTTTTCCTAATGGATTAACTGACCAACCTTGAATAGAAGTAGCAGCATCATTATCTAATGCAATAACCCCACCCTCTTTATCTGTTTTAGCAAATGCATATTTAGCATCTACAATTCCAGCTTTAGCAGTTAATGTTAATTTAACAATATCATTGTCATCATTTGTAGAATTTAAAGTTGCATTTGTTACAGCTTGACTATCAAAAGATAAAGAAGTATATCTTAAATCAGCTCCCAATTGAACACCACTTACATCAAATCCAGCTTTTGCACCTAATGTATATGTATCAAAAATATCAACCATCTCTAAATACCAAGCATCAACAGTAACTGGACCAACATTTGCAATAGCTGCAACTGTATAAATGTCTTTAGCACCAGAATTAGTATTTGATCCAGAAGCAGCATCCATAATGTTTGCTCCTAATCTATTACTTGTACTAGCAAAGTTACCAGAAGCATTTAGGTTTGTTTGGTTAAAGTATGCACCTGCAACTGTAACTGGTCCCCAAGTAGAAAGAGCCAAGATACCTGTACCGGTTTGCTCATTTCCATTGATGTCTTGAGCTACAGTCCATGGAGTTGTTAACCCTTGTTTACCTACATTAACTGTTGTATTCTTGATTCCAGTATATCCAAAATAAACATTTGATAATTCAACACCTACACTACCATCTGCTGTTGTAGCACTGTTTAATGATGCAAAACCTAAATCATCACCACCAACAATAAATCTTGTGTTTACCTTAACATCATCATTTACTTTAGATGATAAGTTTAATCCAATTTTGTAGTTGTTAGTTTGGCTACTTGTATCTTTTGTTGCAGGGTTTACATTATCTGTTCTTTCATCATTATATCTGTAAACAACAGAACCTGATACATCTACATTTTTGATTGCTTCTTCTAAAGGCTTAGCGTTAGCAGCAGTTAAACCAGCAACTGCTACTGCAGCTACTAAACTCATTTTTACGATTTTTTTCATTTGTTCTCCTAAATTTCGAAATTTCGTCAGTATTACTGGAGCGCGCGAACTCATATTTTAACCATAAAAAGTAAAAATACCTTTTCCAGTACACCGTTACGGCAATTCTACACGAGATATTTTTAAAGTTTTCTTAAATTGAAGTATTTTAGAGAATTATCCCTATAATTTAAGGTGTTATTA
>JBAYZM010000112.1:0-7967 GCA_041672515.1 Arcobacteraceae bacterium | reverse complement strand
CGATTCATCATGGCTCGACACAAACTCACACGTTGTTTTTGCCCTCCACTTAAAGAGTTTGGCATTCGTTTGGCAAGTTCACTCAAGTTCGTCATTTCCAACAAATGTTTGGCTAAAGCATAATCTTTACACACATACAGCAAATTATCTTCCACACTCATGTTGGGGAAAAGCGCATAATCTTGAAACACAAAGCCAATCTTTCGTTTTTGTGGAGACAAACAAAACTTCTCTTTGAGCCAAAACTCTTCTTGGACTTGCACGGTTCCTTTTGCTTCTTCAAGTCCTGCAAGGATTCGTAAAAGCGTAGTTTTACCGCTTCCACTTTGCCCTGATAATGCTACAAAATCACCGCTTTTTATCTCTAAATTGACTTTTAAATCCATAACTCCAGCAGACCCATGAAGTGGTTTATTGATGTTGATGTTTATCATGAGTGTATTCCTGTAAATTTACTGTTTTGTGTTCGGTTAAAAATATAGACTCCCAAAAGTGTTAAGAAACTCAATACCAACATAATACCACTGTAAATATGGGCATGGGTATAATCCATCACTTCGACAAATTCGTAAATCGCCACAGATGCCACTTTGGTTTGGTCAGGAATACTTCCTCCTACCATCAACACTACCCCAAATTCACCAACGGTATGAGCAAAGGTGACGATAATCGCCGTTAAAAGGGCGGGTTTAATATTGGGAAGTGCTACTTTAAAAAGTGTTTGAAACTGGCTTTTTCCACTTATGTAACTGGCTTCAAGCATATTTCTATTGATACTTTGAAATCCACTTTGTAAGGGTTGTACCATAAAAGGTAAACTGTAAAAACAACTTGCAACCACTAAACCGGTAAAATTGAAAACCAATTTTATACCAAAAACTTCATCAAAAAATTGTCCAATGGGCGAATTAAATGACAATGCCCACAAAATATAAAACCCTAAAACAGAAGGAGGCAAAACAATAGGCAATGCCGTTAATGCTTCTAAGATGGGTTTAACTTTTGATCGGGTTTGCGACAGATACCACGCCAGCGGTAAACTGATAAAAAACAAAATCAGTGTTGTAATTAAGGCTAATTTGAAGGAAATAAGAAAAGGTGTCCATTCCAACGTTTTAAGAATTTCAATCATGTAACACTTCCGAAATAGAGACATCACTGGCTTTTATGAGCATTATAACTTCATCGTTTTGTTGTAAGTTCATCCGTTTGGCTGAACTTACCGTAATGATGCTTTCAAACAATATCTCTTTTGTTTTTAAAACCACACTGCTTAAAAGTTCTCCCATAATTAAAGAATCAATCGTTGCAACAATTTGATTTGAAAAGCTTAAATCGCCTGTGATATTCTTTGCCAGCGCAATATTGGTTGGTTTAATGGATAAAACAACTCTTTTACCGACTTGAACATTGGCATTTAAATCCAAACTCATCATTTTCAATTTCAAACCTTGAAAATCGAACTCAACAATATTGAGTTGTTCTAGGTTATCAATGGTCGTAACCGTTGCAACTATTGGACTCATTTTGTCATGTATCCATAGGCTTTAAAAATCTCTTTTGCTTTCGCACTTAAAATAAAGTCATAAAAGGCTTTAACCTCTTGATTGCTTTTTGCATTACTCAAAATAACGACTCCTTGGTCAATTGGTGTATATAAACTTGAATCCACACTGATCCAATTCACGTTTTCTTTGTACTGTGCCATTTTCTCATCGTATAACGATGATTTAGCCACAAATCCAACATCTGCAGCGGTTATGGCATAGGAAACTACTTGTGAAATGGACTCGGCATAAACAAATTTGTTTTCTACACTCTCATAAATTTTTGCATTTTTAATCGCTTCAACGGCAGCCGTTCCATACGGTGCAGTTTTGGGATTGGCAATAGCTACTTTAACTACAGAAGCATCGTTTAATACATTGATTCCTTTTTTGAAATCAAGCGCTTTAGAACTCAACATGGCTAAGCTTCCTTGGGCATACATTTCTGGTTTTGCAACAGCAATTTTTTCATCAAATAATATTTGTGGAAACTTCATATCTGCCGATAAAAACATCTGATACGGAGCTCCATTTTTAATTTGCGCCACAAATTTTCCACTGCTTCCCAATGTAACTAATACTTCCGTGTCGGGATTGGTTTTATTAAACTCTTTAATCAAATCATTCACCGCATAACTCACATTTGCAGCAACTGCCACATTGATTTGTCCTGCATACAGACCTAAACTTAAGGTCATCAGTAATATTACTATCTTTTTCATTGTATTTCTCCTTGTTTTTTCCCAATCATTACGTCACTGGCTTTTATAATTGCACTGACGCTCATCCCCATTTTAATACCAAGTGCACGAACCGAATTTAAAGTAATCACCGAAACAACCATATCGTTGTTTCCAATATTAATATACAACACCGCATTAATCTCGCCTATTTGCATATTGGTAATCGTTCCTTGAAACTTATTTCTCGCACTGATATTTAATGTTATATCGGTGGTCACTAAGACGCAACTGGATTTAAAAAAGGCAACAACACTATCACCGCATTGCAATTTTAAGTCCTTTACCGCATCATTGGTTATCACTGACACCATGGTATATCCACTGTTGAGTTTGATATACACCTCTGAGTTGACTTTTCCTTGTTGAATTAAATCCACTTGACCCACTATTTGATTTCTTGCACTTATTTTCATTGTACTTTCCTCGTTTAAAACTTCAACATAAGACAACAGCAATCGGAACATTATATATTTATTTATATAACGATAAGCTAAAAAAAACTAGAGGGTTTTCCTCTAGTTTTAAAATTATCTTACCGCGTCAAAGAAATAATCTGTTTCACCGATAGCTTTTGTCTCTTCATCCAATTGATCTAAAATCGCATTGGTAATCCAAGTTAAAAGGTTAATTCCACCTTTATAACCACTAATAGAGTATCTATGTAAGTGGTGTCTGTCAAAAATTGGGAATCCAATTCTGATTAAAGGAATTTTTGTATCTCGGTAAAGTTCTTTACCATACACATTTCCAATCATGAAATCTACTGGCTCAGTAAATAAAATTGATCGTAATGCCCATAAATCTTTTCCACCCCAAATATTACACTCAGCTGCTCTGTTTGATTTGGCTAAAATAGCTTTCATATCATCTTCCCAACCTTTTCTTGGCGCATTGTGGCAAAGAATGTGTGTTGGAATTGAACCCATTTCAACTAAGAAAGAAACCATACCTAATAAAAAGTCAGGATCTCCCCAGATGGCAATTTTCTTACCATGCATATATGGATATGAATCTTGCATTGCATCAACAAATTTAGCTCTTTGGTTCTTAAGTTCTTGTGGAACTTCTTTACCTGTTAATTCTGCTAATTTCATAACAAAAGCATCTGTTCCGCTTAAACCAATTGGATTACACGTTTCATACCCTTGTTTCCATTTGTTTTTAATGGTTTTTGCTGTTGCAATAGTTGAATATTTTTGTAAAGAGATAGTTGCTTTTGCATTAATAGCTGTTTTACCATCTTCTAATTTTGTACCACCTGAGTACAATTTATATTCACCAGCACCAGTATCCCATTGCTCTTCATGGTCACCAATCATGATGATTTTATCACCAAACATTTTGCTGATTTTTTTAATCTCTTTTAAAGACCCTAAATAAGGTTCAAATCCAGGGATAATATTGATTCTTTCAGCATCAACTTTTTTCTCAACACCTTCAGATAATTGCTCTAAAGTTGATTTCATCATGTTGTCGTAACCAGTAATGTGTGATCCAACAAATGATGGAGTATGTGCATGAGTAATAACAGTATTGTCTAATTCACCCTCAGCATCTTCACGTGCTCCAATAATAAATGCATTTAAGTCATCCCCGATAACTTCTGCCATACACGTAGTAGATACAGAAATCATTTCAGGTTTGTAAAGTGCATTACAATTTCGAATACCATCTTTCATATTTGACAATCCACCAAATACCGCTGCTGATTCAGACATAGAGTCAGATACACATGGTGTTGGTTCTTTAAAGTGTCTTGTAAAGTATGATCTAAAGTATGCAACACATCCGTGGCTTCCATGAACGTAAGGCATAGTATTTTCAAAACCAAGACCTACCATAATCGCACCTAATGGTTGACAAGCTTTCGCAGGATTAATGGTAATCGCTTCTCTTGCAAGATTTTTTTCTCGGTAATCCCAAGATTTAGTCCACTCTTGGATTTCATCTACTTTAGCAGGGTTAATTGAACCCATGTTACCTTCAAATTCTTTTTTGTTTTTTAAAACTTCTTGATATTCAGGTTTTAAAAAGAGTTTTTGTCCGTTTACTATGTTTTCTACGTCTTGCATGTTACGCTCCCTCTACTTCTTTGTCCCATGGAGCTTTAGTATGATCCCACACAGGAGAGTTCATAGCCAAATCCATATCTCTTGCAAAAATTGCAAATGCATCATACCCATGGTATGGACCACTGTAATCCCAAGAGTGCATTTGTCTAAATGGAAGACCCATTTTTTGGAATACATATTTCTCTTTAACCCCAGCAGCAACTAAGTCTGGTTTCAATTTTCTTACAAATTCTTCTAACTCATACTCATTGGCATCATCGTAAATTAAAGTACTTCTTGAAATATCTTCTTTAGTTCTTTTATAATCATCACCGTGAGCGAACTCATAACCCGTACCGATTACTTCCATACCTAAATCTTCATATGCTCCAATAACGTGTCTTGGTCTTAATCCACCCACGTAAAGCATCACTTTTTTACCCTCTAACATTGGTCTGTATTTTGCAATAACAGCGTCAGTCATAGCAGTATATTTAGCAATAACAGCTTCCGCTTTGGCTTGAATAGATTCATCAAAACACGCTGCAATTTTTCTAATAGATTCCGTTGTTTTAGTTGGTCCAAAGAAGTTATATTCAATCCAAGGAATACCGAATTCTTGTTCCATGTGTCGTGAAATATAGTTCATTGATCTATAGCAATGTAATAAGTTTAATTTTGCTTTAGGAGCAATCGCTAACTCTTTATACGTTGCATCACCAGACCATTGAGCAATAACTCTTAAACCCATCTCTTCTAAAATAATTCGTGTTGACCAAGCATCTCCACCGATGTTATAATCCCCAATAATAGCCACGTCATAATCAGTGCTATCAAAATCTTTTCTAAAAGAAGTATCTGGCATAACGTGGTCTCGAATCATGTCGTTTGCAATGTGGTGACCAAGAGATTGAGAAACCCCTCTGAACCCTTCACATGATACAGCAATCGTTTGATGACCTGTCTCTTTTTTATGCACTTTTGCTACGGCTTGAATGTCATCCCCAATTAACCCAATTGGACACTCTGATTGAATAGAGATACCGTTGTTTAATGGAAATAACTCATCAATTTCTTGTAACGCTTTTTTAAGTTTTTTATCTCCACCGAATACGATATCTTTTTCGTTAAAATCAGTTGAGAAGTTCATTGTTACAAATGTATCAACACCTGTTGTACCAATATAATAATTTCTTCGTCCACCTCTTGAATATTGTCCACATCCAATTGGTCCGTGAGAAATATGAATCATATCTTTAATCGGTCCCCAAACAACCCCTTTAGACCCAGCATAAGCACATCCTCTTTGAGACATAACTCCTGGAACAGTTTGTTTGTTACTTCTTGTTGTATCACAAGCACCTTTAACACCATCTGGTGTATCAACACCTAAGTGCTTCGCTCTGTTTTTTGCTACTTTAGCAGGATAAGAAGCTAAAACCTCATCTAATGCTTTTTTTTGTAGACTCTCTAATGTTTCTGGTCCCATTGTTTTCTCCTTTGGAAGAAAAAGTAGCTTATGCTACTCTTACTCTGTATAGATTCATGTCGTCTAATTTTCTACAAATAGCTTTCGTTGAATCACCATCAACACTTTTTGAAATCTCAGAAATTTGATATTTATTAGTGTAGTAAATCATTTTATAATTGTCTTTAGCTGCACACTCAGTATTTGTGTAATAATCAACTAACGCTGTGTGTAAAAAAGAACCTGCAGGAACTGCGATTTCTTCTAATTTAACACCTTCTCTTGTTTCACTTGTTAATGTAACAGTTTTACCTGTTGCATCAATACCTTCTTTTACTTTTTCAATTACTTGCTCAAAACTTACATCATTACCCATATCAGCTGGGAAGTGGTATCCACATACAAACATATTCTTCTCCTTTTAAATTGTCCCAATTTTAAAGGGACCTATTTTTTAATAACTGCTTTTAACAACTTGAATCAATCAAGCTTAAAGCAGCAAATCCTAAAGAGGTGAAAGAATTCACCCACTTGTAACCATTTACTAATTTCTACTCACCGTTTACGGATTAAGCTTCTTCTTCTCTTTTACCTAAGTTTTCTTCATCAGCTTCTTCTTCTAAACCGAATTCCATTAATAACGCTTCTAAGTCGTCCATTTCTAATGGATTAGGAATAACTTTTAAATCATTAGCAATGATTTTTCGTGCTAATTCTTTGTATTCCATTGCTTGGTCTGATGCTGGTGAAAATTCAACTACTGTCATTCTTCTTAACTCAGCTCTTTGAACGTGGTTAGATCTTGGTACGAAGTGAATCATTTGAGTACCAATTTGCATTGCTAAGTGTTTAGATAAATCGTATTCTTTATCTGTCATACGTGCATTACAAATTAAACCAGCAAGTCTTACTCCACCAGTATTGGCATATTTTAAAATCCCTTTAGAAATGTTATTAGCTGCATACATAGCCATCATTTCTCCAGACATTACGATATAAATTTCTTGTGCTTTACCTTCTCGAATTGGCATAGCAAATCCACCACAAACAACATCCCCAAGAACGTCGTATGATACGAAATCTAATTCATCGTTATAAGCACCCTCTTCTTCTAAGAAGTTAATTGCAGTAATAACCCCTCTACCAGCACAACCAACACCTGGCTCAGGACCACCAGACTCTGTACACATAATATAACCATCAGTAATTGTGTCGTCTTCAGGATTAAACTCACCTGCACCTGGTTTACAAACATCTTCTAACTCTAAATCTTCAACTGTACCAGCTTCAGAAGCCAATTGCATAATTGTAGATTGAGCTTTCTCATGTAAAATTAATCGAGTTGAATCCGCTTTAGGGTCACAACCAACGATTAAGATTTTTTTACCATAGTAATGACACATTGCTGCCAATGTATTTTGAGATGTAGTAGATTTACCAATCCCACCTTTTCCATAAAATGCTATTTGTCTTAAGATTGACATATAAACTCCTTTTGTTTTTTAGTTACACTTGCTAAATTGCAACTAGTGTTCCACAAGAAGTTTTTTTGAAAAAAAATATTCTAAATTTCATAAAAAGCCTAAAAATAGGCATTTCTTATCTTGAAATTTATACAAAACTTTAAAATAGGATAAAAATTATCTTCATTTCATTTATGTCAAGCAGTGTATATTTTTGTAAATGGTATGTTTGTAAAGTGCTTACAATTTTGTATTTTATACAAATTGTTGCTATTCTACGAGGTCAAAATTGTTATCTATTAACTTATATAAGAGTTATATTTTTGTAAAGGGCAAGGCGAAGATTTGCAAAAAGATGGCTTTTAAAGGTTTTCCACTTTGTAGAGTTTTTTTCTCAACATTGCTTCGCAAGTTTCGCTTGAAACTCTTTGATTATAAATTTTCCACTTTGTAGAGTTTCTTTCTCTCTTTTGAAGAGGGAACATCGAGCATTTTTCGGTATTTGGTAATGGTTCGTCGCACCATTTTTAAATTAAACTTCTCTTCAATACTCTCTAAAATATCTTGATCGGTAAGAGGTTCTTCTTTGTTTTCGTATTCAACCAGTGATTTAATGTAGCTTTTAATTTCTGAAGAGGATAAATCTTTGTTATCCACCGCATTGGTGAAGAAAAATTTTAAGGGATAAATGCCTA
>JBAYZM010000111.1:0-8023 GCA_041672515.1 Arcobacteraceae bacterium | reverse complement strand
AATTATCCAAACCATAGGGTTCGTATTGTTCAATAATATCGATAAACTCTAAATCAACGCTATGAACATCCAATTCTCCCAGTGTATTAGGCTCAATGTGCAAGGACTCTTCACATTGGCTTATGGCTTCATTGATGGAGGCTTTAAACGCTTCTAAATGCTCTTTTTTAAGCGATAATCCCGCTGCATTTTTGTGTCCGCCAAAACCTAAGAGTAAATCACTGGCTTTTGAGATAATGGAGTGAAGATTAATATCCCCATTGGCTCTGGCACTGCCTTTGGCAATGTTGTTATTAATAGAGAAAATGAAAGCGGGTTTTTTGTACTTATTGGAAAGTTTTGAAGCCACAATTCCAATGACCCCTTCATGCCAATCTTCTCCCCAAACAATAACGGCATTGTCTTCAATTTGCACTTCATTGATGGCTTTTTGGCTAATTTCTTCTTGCAATATTTTTCGATAATTGTTTAATTCGTTTAACAAATCAAGGGCTTCTTGGGCTTCATATTGGTTTTTTGCCAGTAAAAATGCCAATGCCGTTGAGGCATCTTCCATTCGTCCGGCACTGTTGATTTTAGGAGCAATTAAAAAACCAATGTCATCACTGGTTAAATTCGATTTTTGAAGAAGTGCATTCAGCTCCACAAGTGCTGGGCGAGAGCTGGTTTTGATTTTTTTAAGACCGTGTTTGACCATGGTGTAATTCAGACTGGTCATCGGCATAATATCGGCAATAATGGCAATGCTTAATATATCTAAGAAATTTGACATATCCACTTTTAAATTCATGGCATTTTTAATCGCCGCACAAAAGTACCACGCGACTTGCGCCCCGCAAATCTCTTTAAAAGCAAAGTTACACGCTTCTTGTTTGGGATTAATAATCGCTAAGGCAATGGGCAATTCTTTGGGGATGGTATGGTGGTCGGTAATAATTAAATCAATCCCTTTTTGATGCAATATTTTAGAAGCCTCAACCGCACTTATGCCATTATCAACGGTGATAACCAATCCTTCATCTATTTGTTCGGTGATTTTAGGCGATAAGCCATAACCGTGTTCAAAGCGATTGGGAATAATATAATCAACCTCATAGCCAATGGTATTAAAAAAGTCAATCATAATCGTCGTAGAAATGACGCCATCGACATCATAATCCCCTACAATGGTGATTTTTTCATTGTTTAAAATCGCTTTTTTAACTCTTTGTGTGGCAAGACCCATATCTTTAAATGCATCGGGGCTAGGCAGTGTGGATAACTTAGCATAAGGGTTGTCCTTATGCCGTAAGCTTAAAATTTCGTATAATTTTGATTTGGTAATTTTGTGCATTAATTATTTAATGGTTTGTCGCACAAACTCTAAAATAATCGGGTTAGGTGTCTCTAAATGTGAAGTAAATTCTGGGTGAAACTGAACTCCCACAAACCACGGATGATCTTTGAGTTCAACGGCTTCAATTAAACCATTGGATTCTCCTGAAATAATCATACCGGCGTTTTCTAAGGCTTCTTTATAGGCAGGATTTGCTTCATATCGGTGTCGATGTCTTTCAAAATAGGTCTCGTTATCACCGTACGCTTTTTGCAGTTTTGTCCCTTTTTTAGGATTAAACGGATACTCTCCTAATCGCATGGTTCCGCCCATTGGAGATGAGTGTGTTCGTACTTGTTTGTTTCCACTTTGGTCTAAAAACTCATCGATTAGGTAAATGAGTGGATTTTTTGTATCGGCATCAAACTCAATTGAGTTGGCATCTTCAAGACCTAAAACATTTCGTGCGTACTCGATAATTGCCAATTGCATTCCCAAACAAATTCCCAAATAAGGGATTTTATTGATTCTTGCATATTCTATGGCTTTGAGTTTCCCCTCCACACCTCGATGTCCAAAACCACCTGCGACTAAAATGGCATCGGAATTTTTAATAATATCGTATGCTCCCACATCTTCGATACGTTCACTGTCACACCAATTGATTTTGACTTTGGTATTTAAATGTGCTCCTGCGTGTATGAGTGCTTCGGTTAATGATTTGTACGACTCTTTTAAATCCAAATATTTTCCTACAAACGCAATAGTAACTTCATCTTGCGGTAAAATGATGTGTTTGACTAAAGTTTCCCATTTTTCCATATTGGGTTTGAGATTGATATTAAAATGTTCGCACAATGGTGTTAAAATCCCCTCTTTTAAGAAGTTCATTGGCACTTGATAAATCGATTGGGCATCGCCTGCTTCAATCACGGCATTGTTGTCAATATCGCACGACATGGCAAGTTTTTTCTTCAACTCTTTTGGCAGAGGTTTTTCGCTTCGACATACAATCATATGTGGAGTAATACCAATTCTTCGCAACTCTTGAACGGAGTGTTGAGTGGGTTTGGTTTTAAGTTCCCCTGCTGCTGCAATGTAAGGCACAAGAGTAACGTGAATGTTCATGGTGTTGGTTTTTTGAAGTTCGTGTCGCATTTGTCGAATGGCTTCCATAAAAGGTAAGCCTTCGATATCTCCAACTGTACCACCCAATTCAACGATTAAAAATTCGTAATCTTTTCCTGCTTCGTAAATTCGGTCTTTGATTTCATCAACAACATGAGGAATAACTTGAATGGTTTTACCCAAATAACCACCTTCTCGCTCTCTTCGTATAACGGTTTGATAAATTTGTCCAGTGGTGAAGTTGTTTTTAGCACTTAAAGTCGTATCAATAAATCGCTCATAATTCCCTAAATCTAAATCCGTTTCAGCTCCATCGGCTGTTACAAACACTTCTCCGTGTTCAAGTGGACTCATGGTTCCCGGATCTACATTTAAGTAAGGATCAATTTTAAGCATACTTACTTTTTGCCCCGATTGCTTTAAAATAGTTGCAATAGAAGCAGAAGTAATCCCTTTACCCAAAGAACTTAATACTCCACCCGTTACAAATATAAATTTTGTCATGTATTGATACTCCGTTATTGTTGATAGATAATTATTTCGCGATTATAACGAAGTGTTGGTTAAGAAGGGGTTAATTTTGGAAGAAGCTCAACGGATAGTTTGGGAACTGTCCGTTGGCTTTAAAGGTGTTTATTTAACTAATTTATCGGCTCTTGGGAAGACAAAAACAGCTTTTCTAAATACTACAACTCGTGTTGGGTCATCAACAGCGTACGCTTTGATGGTTACTGGAATTGGAGTATCTTTGGTATTGTCATTGACCAATACTTTTTTGGTGGATAAAATAACCACTTTTTTACTTAAGTGTTTTGCTCCTAATTTAAAAGGCTCAAATCGGTCAATCTCAATATCGGGATTGTCAACAATTTCTAAAGCATAGGTATGATCTTTTGAGTCAGTGTTTTGGAATAAAAATAAGAAATTATTAGAGACTTTATTGTCCTCGCTTATTTTGTACAATTGCGTGGTTTTATTGATATTTAACAACATATGCTCTTTTTCACCGCCCATTAACAACAGAAGGATCATTACAATCACTAAAATTCCTGTATAAAGAATAGTGGTTTTTCGCACAATTTTAGTCGGTGTGGCGTTGAATGTTTCATTGGTACTTGACCATTGCACCAGTGAGGGTTTTCCTAATTTGCCCATGACTTTGGTACAGGCATCCACACACTCTAAACAGTTAATGCACTCAAGTTGGAGTCCTTTTCGTATGTCAATATGCGTAGGACAAACCGTAACACACGATTCACATGCCGTACACTCATCGTTTTCGTTTAAATCTTTTTGTTGAAAAATAATCTTTTCTTTGTGTTCGTTATAAATTGTTCCACCCCGTTTGGTTGAGTAAATCGCTTGAAGAGTATCGTTATCGTATAAAACCGATTGAACTCTTGAATAAGGACACACATACACACAAAAATCTTCTTTTAACTTAACCACATCGTAAATTAAAAACAGCGCAATACTTACAACAATTCCAATTAAAAACATATGTTCCGTTGGGTCTTGTAAATAGGCGAAGAAATCTTCAGGTGGAACAAAATACCACATAAAGTTTGAAGCGGCAACCAGTGAAAGAATCGACCATAAAACTACGCCAATGACTTTTTTTGAAGCATTTTGGGCGTTGTTATAGTCCGGTTCTTTTTGTTTATTTTTAATCCGTCGTAATTTTAACAGTGTACTTTCAATTAGGTCTCGATAAATAACTCTAAAAATTGTTTGAGGACAGGCCCAACCACACCAAGCTCGCCCACCAATTGCTGTTGCTGCAAAAATTCCTAAGAACAGAAGCATCAATAAAAAAGGCATTAAATATAACTCTTGCATATCAAAAGCAACACCCATTAAATGGAGTTGTTTTTTATCAAATGATAATAAAAAGATATGGTTCCCATCTAATCTGATAAATGGTACAACTAACGATATTATGCTGACAACCGCATACATATAATACCGTTTGATTCGGTAAGGAGTTTTTATAGCTAACTCAGCATCACTCTCTTGTTTCTTTGCCATGATTTTCCTTTTATAAGTTGAACTTATAGTTCAACGGTTTAATTCTAATGGAATTATAAATAAAGTAAGCTTATGATAAACATAAATAAGTATAAGTACAGCTTATACTATAATATTTTATTTAGACATTATTTGGTTATATTTTTCCACTGTTTCTTTTATATTGGCACACGCCCACGTAACATCAACTGCTTCAAAATCACTTAAAACAGGATAATTTGTAATAATTTCTTCAAAACCATTTACGATATCTTTTAAAGAATCTGCCTTTATAATAGGGATATTGAGCTTTTCTATCCACTCAATTTGGTCATAATTTTTATCGGCTCGTTGATAAAATACAGGAGAATTACCACAATAAACCGATTCCAAACAAGCATTGATGGAACTCGACAACAAATATTTCGTATTTTGAATGGTTTGAATATACTCCTCTTCTTCTAAAACAGAGCTAAAATAAGGGGCTAATTTTGTTTCATTTCCTAAAAAAAAGTAATGTCCCATGAGGAGGGCTAAATTGTGTTTTGAAGAGTTTTGGCAAAGAGTCAAAAGCAGATTAGTGTAGTCATCATCTCCAAAAAAAAGCGCTTTTGTTTTATTGGTATTTATTTTGGGCTCAAAAAGTGACGTATTGACAATATTAAAAGGAATATTCGTTCCAATTTTATACAAAAGTGAGCAAAATTCTCGCATATGTTTTTCCATAAAATCACTGGCTTCATCGCTGTCATAAATCAAAATATCGCCTCGTTGCATGATATTGGGCAAATTGGACAACACATCTACACTGACATATTTTTTAATGCCCAAATACTCTTTGGCATAGACACCGGCTCTAAAATCACTGGTGCATAAAATAGGGTCAAACTCTTGCAACAAAGCCGCAATTGAAGCACAACGTCTCGTCGCATCAAGCCCAAGACTGTGACCACTTTTGGCATAAATATAAACTTGCATTGTTGATCTTTCCTTTTGATGTGTTGAGATTAAAATTACAATAACTCTCTTGATTTTCTGGGATTGTACAATGTTTTTAGTTAAATGTTACTATGAGTATTTGGTCAATTATTGAAATAAAAAGTGATGATGAAGTTCGTATATGTGACAGTTGTTTTAATATTTACATAAATAGATGGATAAATGAGATAAATATCCTTTAATTTTCCTTTTAATTAGATAAAATAATTTTATACAATGTTCCTAAAGGATATTTAAGATGGAAAGCATTATTACATTAGAAGCACTTATTAAAGCCAATGAATCAAAAATGGCTTTACACAAACTGCAGATTAAAAATCATGAAGCAGGGATTAATAGACTTTCTCGGGTTGCTCTAGCTTCTGCAGAAAATTCCTTAGAAATATCTGATGAACTTCTTACAAAATATAAAAAAATGCTGGAACAACTTAAAACAATTGAGGGAAAAGAACTCGAAGAGAAAGAAAGACTTGTTTTTCTTGCTGAAAGAAAGAAATATTTTGATGCACAACCTTCTCGAATAAAGTTAAATATAGAACAAAGTAATGATAAAAAACTAGAGGTATTAAGAATCATCGAAGAACTACCTACGGATGTTAAATTTGAAGATAAAGAACTTTTTGATATGGCAACAAAATCAATAGAGATGAGTCTTTCCGATTTAAATGATATCAGTAACCGATTAGAAGATATAAAAAAGGAGTTTCACGCAATAAAAAAGCAAATAGACGAACAAAATTTGAAAGAAATGGCAACTATTGATTTTTTTCTTCCCATTGTTGTTCTTCATTTTTATGTATTAAGTTCAAATATAATACAAAATATCAATGATGAAAATGAAAAAGTTTTACAAAAAAAAGAAGTGATATTACACGAAAAAAAGACAAAACACGATGAGTTAACAAAATCTTTACAGATACAAGAAGCGCTATTAAAAGAAAAACAATCCGAAGAAAGTAGCGATAAAGAAGAGATAAAAAATATAGAATCCAGTATAAAAAGTCTTAACAATGAACTTCATAAAACAAAAGAGATAAAAATCCCCGAAGTAAAAATAAAAACTTTTTCAGGCTTTCCTAAATATCAAGATTGGTGGATAAGAGAGTTATGGGTGAGCCATCAAGCCTATTTTGCTTTATTTAAATGGAAAGAAATCATTACTAACTTATGTATAACAACTGAACAAAAAAAGGCTTGGAGTATAATTTTTGACAGATGGGTTTTTATAAAAAAACTTCTTAATGATAAGGGAACATTAGCCTATGATTATCACTTTGCTTTTGATTCATTGTTGAGCACGTATGCAGAACTTGAAGAAGAATTAGAGATAAAAAATATAGAATCCATGGAAGTTATTATCAATGAAATAACTAAAAAAGAAGATTTCTCAAAAAATGTAGGATTTCACAATATCAATACTTCCTATCTGAAATTTAAAATGGAAAAACAAAAATCTAAAAATGAAGGAACTGGGGAGAATATGCTGTTTTAAAATAAAAATGATAGGGGAAAAACTCCCCTATCATTGTGTTTTTATCCGTTGACTTTTAAAGGGTTTGGATCACAAGCATCTCCTATGCCATCATTATCATAATCGGCTTGTTTTCCATTATCCATGGGTCTTATAGGATTAAATACATCTTTACAATTATCTGTATCATTACTGATTCCATCTCCATCGTTATCATTGGAAAGACGTTGCCCTGAGTACTCTTTGTATCTTGAAGGAATACATGTTGGTTCATCTTGTATAGTATCATTGGTCTTAAACGTTAAAGGATAACTCGACGCATTGACTGTTACAAAATCATTAAAATCAAAATCAAGATTTTTTTGTTTAATCTCATTTAAACAGACTGATTTATCTGAATAACTTTGTTCATACGGAAGTACATTACAATCAGAAGCCAACGAGTTAATTAATGTTGTATCTCCATACATTGGAAGACCTCCCCTTAAGACAAGAGAGACTTTTTGTGTTGTTCCCGAGATAAATGGGTCAAAATAGGATACATCATTGTTGGCTATTTTATTAATGGTAATATCTGCCAAATATCCTTCTTTGATATCTCCGACTTGATCATCAATTCCTAAAGCTCGTGCGGCATTGATTGTAACCATTTTCCATAAATCATATTTTGTAAAATGATTGTTAAAATAGTTTGAATTGATCTCATTGGCGCAAGAAAGTTCTCGGAACATATTAATCGAACCAGAAGGTGTCCAATCGGTTGATAAGGCAATACGGACACCTATATTATCATACATTACCGTTTGCGCGGTATTGCCATATAATGAAATATTTGATCGAGGTGACCATACAAACGTCATATCCGCATTTTTAATATTTTGTGCATCCATAGGATTCGCTGCTATTGTATGAATAAAAGTACTGTTTGAAGCTTCTACATTAACACTTCCATTTCCATTGCCCGAAAGACACTCTAATTCATTATGTGCGTAGTCATTTATACCTTCTGCCACATGAGGTAAAAAAATCAAATTATCAAGAACATCTGTTGTAACAACTTTTGGATAGTTACAATTTCCATAATTTAATCCAGTAACATTGGA
>JBAYZM010000110.1:0-8028 GCA_041672515.1 Arcobacteraceae bacterium | reverse complement strand
GGCAAAAGATGGGATTGCACTTCGAGCTTTTGGGCAAAAGATTATTGAACGACTCGGAGGAAAACGAATCCATCCTGAATGGATTGTTCCAGGAGGGGTCAGTCATGTTGTAACCCAAGAACAAGCACAAACCATACTTGATGAACTGCCACAAGCCTTTGATATTGCCAAACGAACACTGCAATATTTTAAAGAGAATCTTCCTCGATTTAAAAAAGAGATTGACGCTTTTGGAAATTTTGACTCTTTATTTTTAAGTATTGTAGGTAAAAAAGGGCAACTTGAACATTACGATGGTTTATTAAAGATTATTGATGCACAAGGCAATGTTTTAGAAGAAAATATTGAACCCAAAGAGTACAAAACCTATATTGGAGAAGCCGTTGAACACGACAGTTATCTCAAATCGCCCTACTATATTCCCATGGGTTATCCCAAAGGCATTTACCGTGTGGGAGCCTTAGCAAGACTTAATATTGCCAATGGTTGTGGAACTTCGTATGCCGATGAAGCCTTTGAAGTGTTTAAAAACATCAACAACGGGAAACCTCTTTTAAGCTCTTTTTATTACCACTATGCACGAATTATTGAGATGATTTTTGCCATAGAAAGAATTGAAATATTGCTTCGTGACCCCAAAACATTCAGTGATAATATTCGTTCATATGCCAAAATCAATCGGCTCAATGCCGTTGGATGCAGTGAAGCACCACGTGGAACTCTTTTCCATGATTACAGTTCAACTCAAGATGGTGTCATTACAGGAATGAACCTCATTATTGCAACGGGAAATAACAATCTGGCAATGAATAAATCGGTCAAACAAGTTGCCCAAACTTTTGTCAATCCACTTGATATTACCGATGGAGCATTAAATAAAGTCGAAGCCGTTATTCGATGTTATGACCCATGTTTAAGTTGTTCCACTCACGCTCAAGGCATTGTCTCTTCAGTGATTGAAATCAGAGATGCTCATAAAAATGTGTTGCAAACTATCCAAAGAAGTTAATGAAACGTCTTATTTTAGGATTTGGAAATACACTAAGAGGCGAAGATGCCTTTGGCGTCGATGCCGTTTTATTGCTTCAAAATAACACTCTAAAAAATACCACTGTTTTAAGTGCCTTTCAACTGACTCCTGAAATGGCACTTGAAATGCTTGAGTATTCGCATATTATTTTTATCGATACTGCTTTTAGCCCCTCTCATGCCTATGCTTTGGCTTGCAGTTTGGAAAAATCAAATAGAGTGAATTTATCTCATCACATCAGCGCATTTCATCTTATTGATATTCTCAATACACTTTATGGACACTTTCCTAGCTTTGAAATTTTTTCGATGTTAGGCAATAATTTTGAAGCCATTAGCAATGTTGTTGCCTATAAAGAAGCTTTAGAGAAAACAACCCAGTTTTTAATGCACTATTGAAGTATCTTCTCGATGGTTTCCAATGCTTTTTCATATTCAAAATCATCTATACTGTTTTTTAACTCTATTGCCATTTCATTTTTATTCATTGCTTTTAAAGAAGAATAGACTTTTTCAAGTAACTCCTCTTTAATGATTGCTCCACTTTGTAAACTTTTTTGCATTTCTTTTAAAACATTTTCAAATTCATTTTGACTAAAAACTTCTTGTGAGGCGTTACTTAATTGCATTTTATGAATGAGATTGAGTTCATTTCTAATATTTTCCAGTTCTTCTTGCAATTCCTTGATATTTTCAGAAAAAATTGGCTCTTTGGCTTTATACTGTAAATCAATCTTTTTACAAATCTCAAACAAGGCTTTTGCCCCCAAATTACCGCTGACTCCTTTTAACGCATGGACTAAAGAAGAAGCATTGGGGCTATTTTCTTTTACCTCATCGGCTATTGTTCTAAACTCACTGTTGAGTTGTTCTAAAAATTTTAAAAGCAATTTTTGAATCAAGGCATCTGAACTGATAGTATTTTCCAAATATTGTCTGTCTAAAATAGGATAGTTCTCTTTTTTTGCCGTTGCGGGTTCGATAAAAAAATCTTTTTTACAGTATTTACCAATGACTGCATACAACTCATCTGTATTAATGGGTTTACTTAAATGGTCATTCATTCCTACTTCTAAAACCTTTTGCTTATCTTCAATCATAGCAGCTGCGGTTAGTGCTACAATAGGTATTTTTGTATCAAAAACTCTTATTTGTTTAGTGGCATCATATCCACTCATAATGGGCATTTGCAAATCCATCAAAATAAGATGATATCTCCCTTGTTCGGCTTCATATTTTTCAACTGCTTGAAGTCCATTATTGGCTATATGAACTTCAATTCCTACTTTTTCAAGCATCATGGAAGCCACTTCTTGGTTAATTTCATTGTCTTCTACGAGTAAAACTCTTATTCCTTTAAAATCGGGAAGCTCTTTTTGACTTTTTTTGGTAACTTTTCTTACAATACCATTTTTGGCTTTCGTTAAGGCATCAAAAAGAGTTGAACTGGTTACGGGTTTTGCAAGAAAACTATCAATTTGAATGTCCTCTAAATGTATCTCTTCTTTTGAGTGGGCAGATACCATTAAAATAGAAGGAATAGGTTTTTTAATCTTTTTTTCTTTGGCTAACTCATAAATGGCTTTAATTGCCTCTTTACCATTGAGTTTGGGCATATACCAATCCATGAGTACAAAATCAAAAGGAACATTGGCATCATCAGCTTGTTTAACCATTTCAATGGCTTCTACTCCATTGGCGGCTTGAAGTGTTTCATATCCAAAGTTTTCTAAAATATCTTGTAAGATTTCACGAGAAATTTCTTGGTCATCGACAATAAGAACTTTATAATTTTTCTCTTTTAAATAACACTCATGTTCCCACTCTTTAACTTCAAGTTTAATATCAAATCCAAATTTTGTTCCAATATTCTCTTTACTTTCAACAAATATTTCGCCATTCATGGTTTCTATAATTCTTTTTGAAATAGCTAATCCTAAACCTGTACCACCATATTTACGAGTTGTGGAACTGTCTGCTTGAACAAAGGGTTTAAAAAGCTTTTTGACTTGTTCTTTTTTCATACCAATTCCCGTATCTTCTACACTAAAATGTAGCTTTGCGTGGTTAGCATCAATGGTATTTTTAAGTTCTATTCTAAGTGTGATATGTCCTTCATGCGTAAATTTTAATGCATTGCTGATAAAATTAGTCAAGACTTGGCAAATCCTTAACTCATCGCCTACAATCACTTTTGGAACATCATGCTTAATAAAGAAATAAAGCTCTATGCCTTTATTCATAGCATTATTCATAAAGACAACTCTTAACTGGGATAAAATATTTTCTATTCTGAAAGCTTTATACTCTAATTCTAATTTTCCGGCTTCTATCTTTGAATAATCTAAAATATCATTGATAATGCCTAAAAGCATTTTAGAAGAACCATTGATTTTCATGAGATAATCTTCTTGTTTTTCATTTAAAGCCGTATCCAACATCAACTCACTTAATCCAATAATAGCATTCATAGGTGTTCGTATTTCATGACTCATATTAGCCAAAAATTGACTTTTGGATAAATTGGCTTTTTGAGCTTTATCTTTTTCATTCATCAAAGCCGCATTCATCTCTTTAAGCTGATTTTCTATCTCTTTAAGTTTTGTTTGTTCAAACATATAACCTCGAATAGAAATCAAATTATTACGTTCATCTCGGACTAAGTTGGTGAAATCATAAAACCAACGATAGGCTCCATTTTTTAATCGCAATCGATAGGATTGTTCATAATGGTTGATATTATTTTCAATATTAAATTGAACCTCATCAAAAACTCTTTTGCTGTCCTCTTCATGAATTAAATTGGCATAAATAAAATGTTGAGACATCATCTCTTGGATAGTGTATCCTAAAATAGCGTTACAATTTGAAGAGATATATTTTATGGGCCAATTATGTTCAGGAGACCATTCAATTGTCATAACTGGCCCTGTTGAAAACAGATTCCTCTCTGTTTCAAGTGTTTGTTGGGCTATCTTTTTATCACTTATATCAATTAAACTCCAAATAATTCCTTGCGATAAATCGGTATTATCAAGAGGCGTACCAAATACAGCACACCAAATGACTTTTCCATCTTTACATCGAAAAGGGTACTCAATATTGGAAATACCGGCTTCTTTAAATTGTTTGTATTGTGGAGCAAAAGAATCAAAACTTATTTTTGATTTATGAATGATTTCAAAAGATTTAAACAGCAACTCTTCTTTGGTATAGCCAAATAATTCACACGCCCGTTTATTAACTTCTATAATTGTTCTACTAGGCGATGCTAAGAAAATTGCAACGGCACTGTTATCAAGTAAAGCTTTTGTAAATATGGTACTCTTTTTTAAAATAGCTTCATTTTCTAATTCATGAGTAATATCTTCGAAACTCACTACAATTTCATTTTCCTCAAAAGTATGATTATCCGCTTTTTTAGCAAAAACTTTAAATACATGAACCTGATTATTTCTAAGAATTTTGGCACAATGAATTTTATGAGAATACACTAAAACATATTCAACCCACGAAAGAGTTCCCATTTTAGTCATCAAATAATTTTCTTCTTCGATAAAATGGTCACAAATACATTTATAATTTTTTTTAAACTCTTCTAAGTGTTCATATCCAAAAAAATCTAAAAAAGCTTGATTGGCTTGTATTAATATTTCTCCATTTGTAACAATGACAATATTATATTGAGCATTTAAAATCGTTTCGGCTTTCTCTTTTAATTTTAAGATTCCTTTTGAAAAGTTATTAAATAAATAGATAATGACAAAATATAAAATAATTAACATGCCCACACAAAGCCATATCATTTTTTGTAATGCGGCATTATAATCATGGTAATACTCAGTTAAATCCTGTACAAAAATAAACTCCCCTAAATAGTTTTCATCAAATGAAAAAATATGAAATAAGTGGAGAGTTACATGTCTGTTTTTGTATTCAATATTCACATTATTAACTAAATTTTTATACGTAGTTATGGTTGTTACAAACTCTTTATCAGTCAAATTTTTTGAGACTACAAATTCATGTTCATTTTCTAAATAAATTATCCCTTCTATATTATTAAAATGCGTTACTATATCTAAAATCTTTTTCAAAGAAACACCAATTTCAAACATTCCTATGTAATTGTTTTGATCAAATAAAGGAATTAAAACACGATAAGAAAGTCCAGTTTTTCCTCTTTCATACCCTTGTACAACTTTTTGTTCTTGAATTGCCGTCCTCAACATATTTCTGCTTTGTAAAATATTATCTCCATACAATTCTAAGTTTTGTAAGCGTAAAAAAGTCATCCCATCACTGTCATGAAAATTCATTTGAGTAATGTAAGCATCATTTTTAATCAACTCATTATATTTTGAATATGTTAATTGCACTAATTCTTCTTTATTCTTCTTGGAAAATGCTTTTACAATTTCCTCATTTAAAAAAGTGTTAGCAACTTCTTTGTAATGTTCTTTTAAATGCTTCTCAATATTTTTGTAGTAAGAGTTTTCTATTTTTTCAATATATTGCTGTTTATTGCTATCTAAACGATTTTTTTGGAAGTCATAAAAAATATATAAAAAGAGACCAAAAGTACAAAGTAATATAAGAAAAATCAACCCTAAAGTTTTGTGTTTTAAATATTTATCAAAAATAGACATTAAACATTCATCATCATAAAATTATTTCGTCCATTGCGTTTAACTTCATAGAGTTTTTCATCAGCACATAAAAGTAAATTGACTTTTTCTATTTTACTGTGGGGTGTTTTGTAAGCAATGCCCATACTTACAGTTACAAACTCTTCAACGGTAGAATACTCATGTACAATCCTTAAATCACGAACTGCTTGAAGTAAGTTTTGTGCTACTTGTTTCGTATCTTCTTCATTGATATTCTTTAACAATACAACAAACTCTTCTCCCCCATAACGAGCAACCAAATCAGTTGGACGTTTTAAGGTCGATTGCAATGCAAAAGCAACTTTTTTAAGGGTTTCATCTCCTCTTCCATGCCCATAATTGTCATTATAAGGTTTAAAATAGTCAATATCTAACATCATGACCACCAAACTCTCTTGTTCTCTTTTTGTCTCTTTGTAATACGTTTCAAAAACCTCATCAAAATAACGACGATTAGGGATATGGGTTAAGCCATCATACATTGAGAGTTCTTCAAGCATATCACTTTTTAATTTAAGTTCCAAGTGGTTTTTTAGTCGTAACTTGACAATGGCTTTGTTAAAAGGTTTGGTTATATAATCAATGGCGCCTAAATTTAATCCATACTCTTCATCGGCTTCATTATCTTTTGCCGTTACAAATATAACGGGGATTTTTTTTGTTTTAAGATTGCTTTTAAGCTCACGACACACTTCATAACCATCCATATCGGGCATCATAATGTCCAAAAGAATAATATCAACTTCATTATCTGAATTTGCAATCTCTAATGCTTTCTTCCCATTCTTTGAGATTTTAATCGTATAATCATCGTCTAATAAATCACTTAATACCATTAAATTCGTCGTCATATCATCCACGATTAAAACTGTAGGTTTTTTATCTTCTAGTCTCTTATGCATTTCGCCCCCATTATGTCATTATTTAATTATAACATATTATTATCATTCTTGTATTTTCCTATAGAAATGATTTCTATAAATGATTGCTAATAAATTGTTATAAAAATATCCTTATAGAAATATTTTCTATAGGAATAATAAATCAATGTTAAATATCCCCGATATTATTACGCAAGAAGAGGAAGAAGAGTTTTTTAAAACAGTATCATTTAATGTAAAAAAATTACGAAAAGAGAGAAATATAAGCCAACTTGAAGTGGCTCTTTCAATAGGGCATAAATCTTCTGGATTTTATGCCAATATTGAAAACTATTCACACGGTAAACACTTCAATTTAAAGCATTTACTCAGATTGTCTAAGCTTTTTGAAGTCAAGATAGAAGAGTTCTTTAAACCAATAACATAAAGATTCATCTTGCGATGAATCTTTATGCTAGTTCTCTTCTTTCGTCTCTTCTTTGGTCTTTGTGCTTAGTTTTGAAATCAAAACATAAAACAAAGGAATAAATAAAATCGCAATAAACGTGGCTGTTAGCATTCCACCAATCACGCCTGTACCAATCGAGTGTTTACTCGCAGCTCCAGCACCACTACTTATAGCTAAGGGTAAAACGCCCACAGTAAATGCCAATGAGGTCATAATAATCGGTCGAAGTCGCACTTTTGCAGCTTCTAACGCAGCATCCACTAATGTGTAGCCCTCTTTTTGTTTTTGCAGTGCAAACTCTACAATTAAAATGGCATTTTTTGCCGCAAGTCCAGCAAGGACGAGTAAGCCTATTTGAAAATAGATATTATTGTCTAAACTTCTTAAGTTTGTGGCTAAAATCGCTCCAAAAATCGCAAAAGGAACGGCAAGTACGACTGAAATTGGCAGTAACCATTTCTCATAAAGCGCACATAAAATTAAGAATAAAAATACCACCCCAATAATAAACGCTTGAGCGGAGCTTCCTCCAATTTGTTTCTCTTCATAAGCTGTTCCTGTCCAACTAATGGTATAGCCCTCAGAAAGTACTTCATTGGCAACTTCTTCAATGGCAGCAAGGGCATCTCCTGAACTGTATCCAGGAGCAGGTTGTCCTGAAACTTTTGCCGCTTGGAACAAGTTAAATCGTTCAATAATATCAGCTCCTACAACTTTTTCATGTCGAACAAATGAGTTAATGGGTAAAAGTTCGCCGGTATTAGAACGAACAAACACTTTTTGAAAGTCATCAATATTGCTTCGATATTCATCGGTTGCTTGTAAATTGACCCGATAGGTTCTTCCATACAGTGAAAAATCATTGACATAATAGCTTCCAAAGGTCGCATTGATGGTGCTGTAAATATCATTGACATTCACTCCTTTGGCTTTGGCTTTTTCAATATCAACATCCACTTTAAACTGAGGAATATTCGCAGCTAGTGCGGTTCTTACACCC
>JBAYZM010000109.1:0-8113 GCA_041672515.1 Arcobacteraceae bacterium | reverse complement strand
AATCAGTTGGGTCTATAAGCCAAGTTTTTGCTTTGACTCTAAAGTCATCCGCTATTTTTACTTTATCTCCGCTGGTTTCTACAAAACCACCAATAGCATTAATGCTTCCTGCTACATTTGCAGTTCCCCCATGAGCGAAGAGTTCTACATATCCTGTCACACCATCGAAAGAGTTGGCTTCTATGATTCCAGTGTTGTTTACCACCCCTTTGAGAAGTTCATCTACGGCGTTGGTTGTAAGGTAAATCTCTCCACCATCGGCATAAATAGCTCCTTTGTTTTCCACAAGAGCATCAAGTACCCCTTTATTGACTGTTAAATCTAGGATTGAGTTTCCATTGAGATTAATCGTAACTTCATTGGCTCCAATGAGTCTTACGCTTCCTTTGACTGCTTTTATGGTTCCTTCATTGGAAACACTGTTGGCTAAAAGGGTGGCATAGCCAGAGTTTGAAATATCAATTTCCCCTAGATTTATAACCGATTCAGTTGAAGAGCCTTTGAAGTTGTAGTTTCCTGTATTAAAATCTTGATCGGAGAGTTCTTTGGTGGTGGCAAGAAGTCCTGCGGTGTTAATACTGGCATTTTTACCAAATAAAACACCATTTGAGTTAAGTATCCACACTTGACCGTTGGCGTTTAAAGCACCGTTTATAACACTTCTTTCATTTCCTACGACTCGGTTTAAGGTAATAGAGTTTATATTGGGTTGATTGAAGTTTACTGTTTCATCTGAAGCTACGCTAAACTTTTGCCAGTTGATGGAGGCTTTTTGAGTGGACTGGTTGATATTGGTTACTTTGCCACTTTGGTTTATCGTCGCACTTCCACTTGTGACTACTCCTCCACTTGGGGCTGCGAAACTGAGTGTTACTGAGCCTAAAAGTGCCGATACCACTAAACTGATTTTTCCACCTTTTAAGATACGAAATCGTGAGCTGTATTCTGGGTTAACTTTCATCATACTTCCTTAAATAATTTATTTCCTTATATCATAACATTCTAGTGACGGAACGGTGTCGTTTTGCTGTCGGAACGGTGTCGGAAAATAATATTTTTTATGATTTCAAGATATTTTAGAGGAAAAAGCCGTTTTATAATTTATCTAAACTCTCTAACACTCCTTTTGTATGGGTGGCATCAATCATTATGAGTTTTATATTTTTATCATTGGTAAATTTCGATTGATAACTTTTGAAAATCTCTAAAGGGATGATATTGTCTTTTTTCCCCACATAGTGAGTTTGAGGTATATGGTCTAAATCTTTGGTAAAATCAGTGGGATTAAGGGAGTTATATAAAGGAGAAATACGATGAATCTCTGACCATTTTTTTATATCAAGATTTCCAGCAACGGTTATAAGTGAACGGATATCGTCTCTTTTGGCACTAATTAGTGTGGCTATTGCACCACCACCACTGTATCCTATGAGTTTAAAAGAGTTATTTTTATACTCTTTTTTGATGCTATCTAAGATTTCAATATAAGCATCTATGACAGAAGTGTGAAATCTGGCACTGCTCCAATATTTTTTTTCACATTGACTCGAAGTGGTATATTGGCAAGGACGGGCAAGATATATTTTACAAGCACTTTTATCTTTAATCATTAATTTCAAAGCCAAAGGGTTCAAAGGCGTGGGATTGTCGGAAAGGGTTTGTTTATTTATCCAAGATAAACCATCCCCTTCTATATAAATATTCATGGTGTTATTTTGGCACGCGTGTTTTACAAAACTCATGCCAAAAAGATTAATCTCTTGACTTTGAAATGTGTGTGGTTGATACTCTAAGTCATCAACAAGATGCATTAAAGTTGCCTTTCTTTCTTCGGGAGTAGGAATTTTATTGCATCCCGTAAAAAAAAGAAGAGAAGAAAAACAGAGTAAATAAATCTTTTTCAAATCTTCTCCTTTAAAATTAGAAATTATACGTATATTTTACAGAAACCACATGATTCAGATAATCACTTCCTTCGCCTTGAAGATTGTAATTAACACTGACATTACTTAAATCATTTAAATCATTTTCATATCCAAATCCCAAATCATAGCTTACTCTTCCATTATCTATGCCTTCAGTATTATACGACAATCCACTGGCTCCTTGATAAGAAGAGTTTACAACATTGTTATCGTCTTTTAAATCATATCCTACTTGTAAACTGCTTGTTACTTTTGAATCTTCATTAAGCTTGTAGTGGACTAATGAGCCTAATGCTACTATAAATTCACTTGAAGAAAACTCATTGACATTTAAATTCAATGCCCCTGCTCCGGTTTCAGAATAGTTGGGTGTTTCAAAATGTCGGTATGTAGTTGCAACAAAAGGTTGTAACAATAAATCTTGATTGAGCTTATAATCTTTTATCAGTTTTAAATCCAATGAGGCAATTTTTGAAGTATAATCCGCTTTTGCCGTTGTATTCATAAATGTTATATCTCTGGTTGTATTTGTTTTTTGCCAAGAGTATCCCACTTGATACAAAAAGTTTGTTGTGTCATCTATAACCGGAACATTTCCGTATACAATTAAACTGTATACATCCATATCTGAGCTTTGTGATATATTATTAACATCAACATCGGCATTGGTATAAAAAAGTCCCACACCCACTTTTTGATTAGCAGAATACTCTGCATCTGCTCCAACACCTATTCCATAGGTTTTAATATCAAATCCATTGAGTCCATCTTTGTCATCTTGTTGTCCAAATGAACCATAAGGTTTTACCCAAATATTTTTTTGAGAGAGTAGTTCATCTCCCGAGTTAAGTCCTGATGAATTTAAATTGACATTTTGTCGTTGAGTAATAATATTGCTCACATTATTTGAAATTTGTGTTGCTGCAGTAAAACTGGCGGTGGTAGTTTGCGGAGTGGTGCTATCTACAGCTTTGGCTACTTCTTCATTGGTTGAAAGCGTGTTTAATCCATTTGAGATAACATCTGACATTGCACCATAACTTCCACTGTCTATGATTTTTTGAAATACATTAGCAGCATTTGCCCCATTTTTATTATTGGAATTGACCTTTACAACAGCTTCATTGACGGTCTGTTCTTGATAAACCAACAAATCTAAAGCCCATCCATTTATATCAGTTTTATAGCTAAAATCCAATAACGCAGAATTATCCTCAATTATTAATTTTTCATCTTCAATGATAATACCACCATCTGCCATAATAACATTAGAAATAGTTTGTCCATTATAATTTCCCGTTGCATCAGAATTTACATCTATAAAAAGTTTGGAACCACTTTTAAATGTAATACTTCCATCCGTATCAAATACATGTTGAGCCGTTTTCAATTCCCCATCATCATCATAAAGATATACATGTAACGTACCATAATTTATCAAGTTATTGCCTAGAGGTGCAAAACGATGAAGTGTTGAGTAATTTGTTATATCAACAGATGAAGCAAAACCAGCTGCAAAGGAAGTATTCGTATTATATCCTTTAAAATAAGTATATGTTCCATTATTGTAGATATCATAACCACTATCAAGCTCACTTTTATATCCATTGGCCGCTAAATAGATATCACACTCACTGCCGCCACTTCCCACACACTCTGCTGCTGCATTTGCAAACGTAAATGCTCCACTTAAAAGCAGTGTACTTACTAAAATAGAAATTTTATTTCTTTTCATTCTTTTTCCTTAAATAATTTATTTCCTTATATCGTAACATTCTTGTGACGGAACGGTGTCGTATTTCTGTCGGAATGGTGTCGGAATTTGCTCTTTTTTTTATGTTATAATCCTTTTATTTTATAAAGTAGTGCCATGCTCAAACATTTTTTATTTTTTGTTCTATTGACTCTTTCTTCATCTGCTTCTGTAACTTCTGTTGTTTTAAAAGATAACACAAGCGTATATGACTCGTTTCAACTTTCCTATTTTAAAGATATCAACAGCACTTCTCAAATTGAAGAGATTGCCACTTTGCCATTTCACAATGAAAATTCAAACCAATTTACGTTTGGCTATTTTAAAGGGACACTTTGGTTAAAAATCCCCGTTAAAAATGAAAGCAAAGAGCATGATTTTATCCTTTCAATTAATGAACACTTTTATGAAATTGCCAATATATACTATTTTAATGAAGGGTGGAAAAAGATAGAAAATGGTGTATTTAAACCTTTAAAAAAGAGAAGTGTACAAAGTTCAAAACTCGCTTTTGAACTCAATATTCCCCCAAATACGACACAAACACTCTATGTGGAACTCCAAGGTCAATACTCTTATTTTGGCAATATTTCTCTTTATCAAAAAGAGTATTTTTTTAAACATCAACTGCTGAGTATCGAGTCTTTTTTCATTTTTTTATTGGGGATTGTTCTTATTATTATTCTTTTTAATCTCTTTTTATTTCTCAAATTACAAGAAAGAATCTATTTTTATTATGTGGGTTATACTTTTTTTGCACTTATTTATTTGATGAACATCAGTGGTCTTTTAGCCTATTTTGATTTACAATTTCATATGTACCGGATTCAAATTTCAGCGAGTTTTAGTATGATATTTTTGGCATTATTTTCTTTGGAATATCTCAATGTAAAAGAGAATTTAAACTATGCTTCCTATTTTATAAAGTTAATACTTTTTTTACTTCTTCTTTTGAGCTGTTTACTCATGTTCTCTTACACTCCATGGAATAAATTTCTCAACCATACGATTTCTGTTTTAAACATTACATTAATTATAACTGCTTTGATTATTTATCTTAAAGGAGAATCCTATGTCAAATATTATCTTTTTGCCATTATGCTCTTTTTTCTTTCGGTCATAACTTTTACCCTAATGCTCTCAGGAGTACTTCAATACTCCAATATAACCCGATACGGTTATGTTTATGCCATGGGCATAGAAGTTGCTCTTTTTTCTTTATTGCTTGCAGATCGTTATAATATTATTAAAAACAAGCAAATCCAAACTCAAAATCAACTGATTGATTTGCAAAATAATCACACTAAAACACTGGAAAATGAGATTTTCAAGCAAACCCAAAATCTGCATTTGATCAATACCCAACTCTCAGGTTTATTAAAAGAGAGAGAATTACTTCTTAAAGAGGCCTTTCACCGAGTCAAAAATAATTTTCATATGATTACTGCATTTTTATGGTTTGAAAGCAAAAAAGAAGGCAATGAAAATCGCTTTTCGGAGCTTATTAATCGAATCAAATCAATGTCTTTGATTCACGAATATTTATGTAACTCAAAAGATTTAAGCCATATTAATACCCAAGAATACCTCGAAGAGATGCTTCAGGCAATTGTACAAACGTATCACAATTCAAAAGTGAGCATACAAACCAATGTAGAAAAAATTCGCCTAGAATTTGATACGATTATGTCTTTGGGTATTATCTTAAATGAAATTATCAGCAACAGCATAAAACACCATCCCAAAGCGCAATCCATTGTTTTAAAACTCTCTTGCTTTAAAAAAAATCGTCGTGTTGTTGTACAAATTCAAGACAATGGAAAAGGCTTTGATTGTGATGAGCAGAATATGGGGTTTGGTCTTCGACTCATCAAAGACTTTGCCAAAAAACTTCCCAATGGAAGCTATGCTTTTTATCAAAAAGAGGGTACTCTTTTTGAACTCATATTTGACAGTAAGGAAAATAATGAAAGTTAAAGCGTGTTCGATTTTAATTGTCGAAGATGAACTCATTGCATCAGAGTATTTAAAAGATATTCTGCACTCTTTTCATGCCAAACAAATTTTTGAAGCCACCAATGCCAAAGAAGCACAACATATTGTACAAAACCATCACATCGATTTGATTTTTATGGATATTAATATTGAAGGAGCCATTGATGGGATTGCATGTGCTTCATTACTCAACAAAGAGTATTTTATTCCCATAATTTTTACAACCAGTTATGGCGATACTGCTACAATTAATGAAGCCAAAGAAGAAAATACCTTTGGTTATCTTATTAAACCTTTTCAACCCAATGATGTTGAAGCGTCATTGTTGATTGCCCTTTCAACACTAACTCGCATGAATCAGCTCAGTCAGATTGAAAAACAACCCCAAAAAAGTGTTCAAATTATTGATTTAAATAAAAACTATCTTTATTATATCTCATCTAAAACGCTCACTTTTTGTAATATTCCCATTAATTTGACCAAAAAAGAGTTAGAAATTTTAGACATCTTGTGCCAAAATCTCAATCAAAATATCTCGTATGACTACATCAAAGAGACCATTTGGTCGCAAAAAGATATTTCTGACTCAACACTTCGTGATACCATATCAAGATTAAAAAAGAAAATTCCTCATATTACAATTGAAAATATTGTCAATTATGGTTATATTTTAAAACAATCCACAAAAGGTTAGAACTCTTTAGGATTTTCCAAGGCTTGGGCAATTAGCTTTAAAAAAGTTGCTCTTGAAATCTCTTTGGCGCCCAAAGACTCTAAGTGAGGTGTGGGAATTTGACAATCAATAAGAGTGAAGCCTTTGCATTTTAAGTGTTCAACCAAATAATACAGTGCCACTTTCGAAGCATCGGTTTTTAATGCAAACATGGATTCTCCGCAAAAGATATTCCCCACACTCAAACCATATCCACCACCAACTAATTCACCTTGAAAATAGGCTTCAAAACTGTGGGCATGTCCCATTTCGTGGAGTTTGCAATATGCCTCAATCACATCTTGATGTATCCAAGTTCCCTTTTGCCCTGCTCGTGGGATTTTGGAACATTCAATCATGGTTTGGTGGAAATTATGATTGAACTTTACTTCATATGTATTGCTATGTATTCGTTTTTTTAAGGATTTTGAGAGTTTAAACTCTTCTAAAAATAGCACAAATCTTGGGTTGGGACTCCACCACAAAATGGGGTCTTCTTTGTTGTACCAAGGAAAAATTCCACTCATATACGCTTTCATAATACGGTTAGGATGTAAATCTCCACCGTAGGCCAATAAGCCTTCATCGTTGGCATACAAAGGGTTGGGAAAACTATGCGAATACACACTTAAGGGTAAAATATTCAAAAAGTGCCTTAGAGGTAAAGTAAAGTCATAATGACTTTACTTTTTAGAAAGTTGCGATATGTTGCGCTAAGGCTTCAATATCTTCATCACTCAGCGTTGCTACTTGAGTTGTCATAATCGTTTTCATCGCTCCACCATACGTTTTATTTTTGTATCCTTTTAAAGCACTCGCTGTTTGTTCTGCACTCCAACCTTTAATCACTTGTGAAGTTCCTAAGGCTTTTTTCTCTGCATTGGTTCCATGACATGCCGCACATTTAACATACAGCTCTATTCCTCTTTGATTCACTGGAGCTACTGCCTCTTCGATGGCCTGTGTGGCTTCTTCTACTTTTTGTTCAACTGCAGCAGTTGCGTTTGCAGCTTCCATTTTAACATTTTCAACAGCTACGGCTGCCTCTTTTTTAACCTCTTCAGCGACTGCAGCACTGCTTTGTTGAACTTGCACTGCTACGGCTGCCATCTCTTCTTTGGCTTTTTCAACAACAGCTGCTTTTTCTTCTTGCACTACAACTGCCGGAGTATTTTGTGCCACACTTGCTGTGCTTTCTTTTTTATCGTCACTGCACCCTACTAAAAACAGACCCACCATGACCAAACCTACTGCTAACTTTTTCATTTTTTCTCCTTGTATATATTACTTTTTGTTCACTATCTTACTCTTTAAAAATTAAATCGACATTATTTAATTTTTTTATATTCAAACTGAAATGTATCCTCTACAAAATCAACATAAACTTCTCCCCCATTTTTTAATGCTCCAAATAAAATGGCATCGGTGAGTTTGTTTTTAATGTGCTGGGCAATCACTCTGTTAAGTGGTCTTGCCCCCATTAATTTGTCGTATCCTAAACGTGCCAACTCTTTTTTGGCTTTTAACGTCAATGTTATCGTAATATTTTTACTGCTGATTTGCTCTTCCAAATCTGCAATAAATTTAGAGACCACTTGTGTGACAACTTCTAAAGATAAGGCTCTAAAATTCACCGTGGCATCCAGCCTATTTCTAAATTCTGGAGCAAAGAATTTTTTGATGGCTTTATCTTCATTGAGTTTGTCATCTTTGGTAAATCCCATCACA